>NZ_JARGEF010000267.1:0-10375 GCF_033794725.1 Streptomyces sp. ID05-39B
GAACAGCGGGAACAGCCGCCCCCAGGCGCCGCCGCCGCGCGCCACGACCAGCCCGGTCCGGGTGAACGCCGTGCGCACCCCCGCCGCCCGCGCCGGTTCCGCCGCCGCCTCCCACTCCACGCACAGCTCCGGCAGGAAACCCCGGCCCGCGGGCGCGCCCTCGTCGACGACCCGCTCGCCCGTCTCGCCGTAGTAGCCCATCGCGCTGCCGTTCACGAACACCCGCGGCCGCTCGTCGAGCGCGGCGACCGCCTTGGCGAGGGCGGCCGTCCCGTGCACCCGGCTGTCATGGATCCGGCGCTTGTACGCGTCCGTCCAGCGGTGGTCGCCCACCCCCGCACCCGCCAGGTTGACCACGGCACAACACCCGGCGAGCCCGGCCGCGTCCACCCGCCCCCGCTCGGGATCCCAGCGCACCTCCGCCTCGCTCCGGGGCGCGTGGCGCACCAGGCGGACCACCTCGTGCCCGTCGGCGGTCAGGGACCGCACCAGGGCGCTGCCGATGAGACCGGACGCGCCGGCCACCGCGATTCGCCTACGTTCCATGCCCCCATCCTGCCGTGTGACCTCGTAAAACCCCCGTCCGCAGCGAAGACCCGCGTCATAAGGTGCCGCACATGACCCACCTGCCGAACCTCACCGACGCCCGCATACGCCCCGCCCGGCCCGAGGACGACGAGACGCTCGCCCTCATCGACCGCCTGACCTGGTCCCCGCTGCACGCGGTCGCGCCCCGGCCGCAGCCGCCGTACAGCGCCTTCTTCGACGAACGGCACCACCCCGAGGAGCACCTGGTCGCCGAGGTGGACGGCCGTGTCGTGGGCTACATCCGGCTCGGCCGTCCCACCGAACTGGCCGTCAACGCGCACGTACGCCAGATCCAGGGCCTCGCCGTCTCCGACGAGGCCCGCGGCCGGGGCGTCGGACGGGCGCTGCTCCGGGCGGCCGTCGAGGAGGCCCGCCGGCTCGGCGCCCGCCGCCTCACCCTGCGCGTCCTCGGCCACAACACCCTGGCGCGGGCCCTCTACGAGTCCGAGGGCTTCGTGGTGGAGGGCGTCCTGCCGCAGGAGTTCCTCCTCGACGGCTCGTACGTGGACGACGTGTTCATGGGCCGCTCGCTCCTGTGAGCCGTCTCGCCGTCACGATCTGATCAGCTCGCCCGTGTCCACGGCGGCCGTCGCCGTCGTCGCCCGCCGGGCGTCCTCGGCGACCTCGGCGGCCGTCAGGACGTACCCCGTCTCGGCGTCGGAGGTGGAACGGGCGAAGACGACACCGAAGACCCGGCCGTCGGTGGTCAGCAGCGGGCCGCCGGAGTTGCCGGGACGCACGGTGGAACGGATCGAGTAGATCTCCCGGGTGACGGTGCCGTCGTTGTAGATGTTGCGCCCGGTCGCGTCGACCCGGTTCGCCACCGTCGCCGCCTGGAGGTTCAGACCGCCGTCCTGCGGATACCCCGCGACCACCGCGGAGTCCCCGCGCGAGGCGTCGTCGTCGAACCGCAGCAGCGGGGCCCGCAGCTCCGGCACATACAGCACGGCCACATCCCTGGCCGGATCGAAGAGCACGACCCGCGCCTCGTACGACCGCCCGACGCCCCCGATCCGTACGGTCGGGTCGTCGATGCCCGCCACCACGTGCGCGTTGGTCATCACATGCTCGCGCGCGTACACGAACCCGCTGCCCTCGCGGCCCTGGTCGCCCGCGACGCCCTCGATCTTCACCGTGCTCAGCTTCGCCGCACTGGTCGCCGCCGGGGTGACGCTGTCGCCGGTGGGCCTGGACACCTCCGCCGTCGACTCGTTCTCGAACGGGTTGAAGACCTGCGGGAAGCCCGCCTGGGTGAGCGCCGAGGTGGCCCGCGAGAACCACGCCGGGGTGGTGTCCGGCATCGTGGCCTGCACCGCCCCCAGCAGCCGGGAGTCCCGGATCGCCGACGTCACCACCGGAGTCGACGACACCGCCAGCACGCTCGCCGCCACCCAGGCGACGATCAGCACCGCCACCGAGTTCGCCACCGCCCCGCCGACCCCGTCGGCCACCCTGAGCGGCCCCTGCTCCAGCTCCCGGCGCAACCGCAACGCCAGCCGCCCCGCCAGCTCGTGCCCCACCGCCGCCGGGACCAGCACGGTCAGCACCGCCGTGACCGTCGCCGCCGTCGTCCCCGCTGTCACCAGGTCCATCACCCACGGCAGGATCCACACGCCCACCGCCGCACCGCCCACGAAACCGGCCAGCGAGACACAGCCGGCCACCAGTCCCCGCCGGTAGCCCGACCCGGCGTACACCAGGATCACCAGCACCAGCAGGATGTCGAGCAGGTCCACGGAGCCGCCTTTCTCTCGGACCCCTTAGTACGCGGGGGACAGGCCCGGTGATCAGCCTCGCGCGCCGCACCCGTCCACGACGGGCAACGCACGCGTGCAGACCGGAAACGTCCCGGACCGGGAGGATGGTTCCACCGGGTGGCACAGCACACATCGCGGACGGAACGGAACCGCCCGACAGTGAGTCCATGCGTGCCATACGACAGGTCGCCCTCCGCGCGCGGAGACTCGCGCGAAGGGCCACGCGCAGATCCACGCGGGAACTGCGGCGGCTGCGGGGGCTGCGGGGACGGCTCCCCGCGCCGCTGCCGCGCCCCCTCCTGGTGGCCCTGGCCTGCCTGCCTGGGCTCTCCGCCGTCGCCGCCCTCGTCCTGTGCGTGGGCGGCGTCGAGCACGCCGTCACCGCCTCCTTGGCGGCCCGCACCGTGCAGCGGGCGGCACAGCTCCCCGCGCACTCCGCCGCCCGGCCGCGGATCGTGCCGCGCTCGGTCTGGGTGGCCGGCGCCGCTCGCGCCCAGCCGGCCCCCCGCTACGACGACAAGGTCGTCGCCGTCTTCGTCCACCACACCGACTCGCCCAACGGCTACGACTGCGCCGACGCGCCCCGCATCATCCGCTACCTCTACGCGGGCCAGACCGGCGGCCGCGACTGGGACGACATCGGCTACAACTTCCTCGTCGACCGCTGCGGCACCATCTACGAGGGCCGCGCGGGCGGCACCGGCCGGCCCGTCACCGGCGCGCACACCCAGGGCTTCAACCACCGCACCACCGGCATCGCCGCCCTCGGCACGTTCACCTCCGGCGTCCCCGTCCCGCAGGCCATGGTCGACTCGATCGCCGCCCTCGCCGCCTGGAAACTCGGCCTGGCCGACGTCGACCCGCGCGCGAGGGTCCGTCTGACCTCCAGCAACAGCGGCAGCCGGTACGCGGCGGGCGCCACGGCCGCCCTGCCCGTCCTCGCGGGCCACCAGGAGGCCTACATGACCAGCTGCCCCGGCGCGGCCCTCACCGCCCGGCTGCCGGAGATCCGGCGGACGGCGGCCCGCCTCCAGGGCCGCACCTTCACAGGAACGCCTCAGGCGGCGTTCAGGGTTCTCCCATCCACGCCTCCTACCGTCATGCACCACACAAGGCGACAGAGGTGGGGACCATGAACAGCATCACGGACAGCGTCACGGACAGCAGCGCGAACACCGGTCGCAGGACGGCGGCGGCCGGCTGGCATCGGGCCGCCCGCAGCCCCTGGACGATTCTCTGCGCCGTCGCCGCGGTCGTCCTCGGCCCGGCCGCGGCCACCGCGTCCGCCCTGGAGCAGGCCAACGAGGCACCGCTGCACCACGCCGTGCGGGCCGAGCAGCAGGCCTACATCCCGATGGACGCCACGCGCCGCCGCACGACCGTGTGACCCCCGCGGGCCCCTCGGAAGAGGGATCATCCCCTGAAGCGCTCCCACAGCAGCGGATAGCGCTCCGCCAGCGCCCGCTCGTTCTCGAAGTCGAGCGGCGTCCCCTCGGGTTCCGCCGGGGCGGGCGCGATGCCCAGTTCCGGCGCGACGGTACCGGTGAGCTGCTCGTAGGCCTCGTCGGCCGCGTAGCCCAGTTCCTCGCCGTCGCCGTCGATCTCCTCATCGAACTCGCCCAGCAGATCCGCGAGCGAGTCCGGATCGTGCACGGCCCCCTCGTACACCTCCCGGCCCTGACCGATCAGCCAGCACCGGAAGAAGTCGAAGGCGTCGTCGCTCGCCCCGTCCAGCAACACCCAGGCCGCGCCCCACAGATCCCAGGTGTAGGCCCGGTTGAAGCGGGCCTCGAAGTGACGGGCGAAGTCCAGCACCATGTCGGGGTCCAGCTGGACCAGCCGCTCCACCAGCAGGTCGGCCTGCTCCTCCGGGTCGCCCTCGGCGGCCTCGCGGGTGTCGTCGACCAGCTCCCAGAACTCCGTCTCGTCCATCACGCGTCCCAGCATCGTGCCTGGACGGGTGGCCCGCACCTGGAGTGCGGGCGTTTTCCTACGGCCGGTACAACGCCGCCAGCCGGGCCGCGTCCTCGGCGAAACGGCGCCGCAGCGACTCCGGGGAGACCACCTCGGCCTCCGGCCCCAGCGCGGTGAGCTGGCTGTGCGCCACCTCCTCGGACTCCACGCCCAGCGTGACGGTCAGCCGGCCCCGCGCGTCGGGCTCCCCGGCCCCCGCCAGCGCGTCCCGCGCGGCCACCGGGTCGACGGCGTGCGGCAGTCGGCGCAGCCCCGCCGGCGAGAGCCGTACGACGACCTCGGCGCGCAGGATCGAGCGCGCGAACCGCTCCGCCTGACCCGCCCAGAAACCGGGCAGATCGAACTCCTCGTCCCTGCCGAAACGCCCCGCGAGCGGCTCCGCGGCCGTGAACCGGTCGATCCGGTAGGTGCGGAAGGCCTCCGCCTCGGCCACTCGCGCGCACAGGTACCAGACGCCCGCCTTGAGCACGAGACCGTACGGCTCCAGCTCCCGTACGACCTCCGCCTCGCCCCGCCGGTAGCGGGCGGTGAGCCGGCGGTCGTCCCACACCGCGTCCGCGACCACGGGCAGCAGCGGGGGTGCCACCGGCTCCTGGAACCAGGCCGGCGCGTCCAGGTGGAACCGCTGTGCCGCCGCCGTCGGGGCGTCCCTGAGGGACGGCATGAGTGCCGCCGACACCTTCAGCCGCGCCACCGAGGCCGCGTCCGCCAGCCCCATCTCCCTGAGCGCCCCCGGTACGCCGCTCAGGAACAGCGCCTCCGCCTCGCCGCGGGCCAGTCCGGTGAGGCCGGTGCGGTACCCGTCGACGAGGCGGTAGCCGCCGGCGCGCCCGCGCTCGGCGTACACCGGGACGCCGGCCTCCGACAGGGCCTGGGCGTCCCTGGTGACCGTCCGCTCCGACACCTCCAGCTCACGCGCCAGCTCGGCGGCGGTCATGGCGGGCCGGGCCTGGAGGAGCAGCACCATCTTGATGAGCCGGGCAGCACGCATACCCGCATGATGCCGGGTGGCACCGACACGCCGAACCCGGGGCGAGTCCCAGGGGCGCACACGGGAAGGGGCGCGGTGGCCGATGCCGGCCGCCGCGCCCCTCCCCGTACGAACTCCGGGCCTACAGCCCGTACCGCTCCCGCGCTTCCTTCACCGCGGTCGCCTTGACCTCGCCGCGGCGGGCCAGCTGGGCGAGGGCCGCGACCACGATCGACTCGGCGTCGACGCCGAAGTGGCGGCGCGCAGCGTCACGGGTGTCGGACAGACCGAACCCGTCCGCGCCGAGGGACGAGTAGTCCTGCTCGACCCACTGCGCGATCTGGTCCGGAACCTGGCGCATGTAGTCGGAGACGGCCAGCACCGGCCCCTCCGCACCCTGGAGCGCCTGACGGACGTACGGCACCCGCTCCTCGCCGCGCAGCAGCGCCGCGTCGGCGTCCAGCGCGTCGCGCCGCAGCTCGGTCCAGGAGGTCGCGGACCACACGTCGGCGGCCACACCCCACTCCTCGGCGAGCAGCTTCTGCGCCTTCAGCGTCCAGTGGATCGCCGTACCGGAGCCCAGCAGCTGGATCCGCGGCGCGTTGGCGACCGGCGCGAGACCGGCCGACTCCGCGGTGTTGAAGCGGTAGAGGCCCTTGACGATGGCCTCGTCGATGCCGGGGCCGGACGGCTTCGCGGGCTGCGGCATCGGCTCGTTGTAGACGGTCAGGTAGTAGAAGACGTTCTGGTCCTCGCCCGGTGCCGCCTCGCCGTACATCCGGCGCAGACCGTCCTTGACGATGACGGCGATCTCGTACGCGAACGCCGGGTCGTAGGACAGCGCGGCCGGGTTCGTCGCAGCGATCACCGGGGAGTGGCCGTCGGCGTGCTGGAGGCCCTCGCCCGTCAGGGTGGTCCGGCCCGCGGTGGCGCCGACCAGGAAGCCGCGGCCGAGCTGGTCGCCGAGCTGCCACATCTGGTCGGCCGTGCGCTGCCAGCCGAACATCGAGTAGAAGATGTAGAACGGGATCATCGCTTCGCCGTGCGTGGAGTACGCGGTGGACGCGGCGATGAAGTCGGCCATCGAACCGGCCTCGGTGATCCCCTCGTTGAGGATCTGGCCGTTCTTGGCCTCCTTGTAGTACATCAGCTGGTCGCGGTCGACCGGCTCGTACGTCTGGCCCTTGGGCGAGTAGATCCCGAGCGAGGGGAACAGCGACTCCATGCCGAAGGTGCGCGCCTCGTCGGGGACGATCGGCACCCAGCGCTTGCCGGTCTCCTTGTCGCGGACCAGGTCCTTGACCAGCCGGACGAACGCCATGGTGGTGGCGATGTTCTGCGTGCCGGACCCCTTGTCGAAGGAGGCGAACGTCTTCTCCGCGGGGGCGGGCAGCGGGGCCAGCGGGTGCGTACGGCGGGCCGGGGCCGGGCCGCCGAGGGCGGCGCGGCGCTCCTGGAGGTAGCGGACCTCGGGGGCGTCGGCGCCGGGGTGGCCGTAGGGCACCACACCGTCGACGAACTGGCTGTCCGAGATGGGCAGTTCCAGCCGGTCGCGCATCGCCTTGAACTCGTCCACCGAGAGCTTCTTCATCTGGTGGTTGGCGTTCTTCGACGCGAAGCCCTCACCGAGGGTGTGGCCCTTGACCGTCTGGGCCAGGATGACCGTCGGCGCGCCCTTGTGCCCGACGGCCGCCTTGTAGGCCGCGTACACCTTGCGCGCCTCGTGGCCGCCACGGGAGAGGTGGAAGCACTCCAGGATCTTGTCGTCGCTCAGCAGCTTCGCCATCTCGACGAGTGCCGGGTCGCCGCCGAAGAAGTCCTGGCGGATGTAGGCGGCGTCGCGCGTCTGGTACGTCTGCACCTGGGCGTCGGGCACCTGACGCAGACGGCGGACGAGCGCGCCCGTGGTGTCGAGCCGGAACAGCTCGTCCCAGGCCGTGCCCCACAGCGTCTTGACGACGTTCCAGCCGGCGCCGCGGAACTGGGCCTCCAGCTCCTGCACGATCTTGAAGTTCGCGCGGACCGGGCCGTCGAGGCGCTGGAGGTTGCAGTTGATGACGAAGGTGAGGTTGTCCAGCTCCTCGCGGGCGGCGAGTGCGAGGGCCGCCGTCGACTCGGGCTCGTCCATCTCGCCGTCGCCCAGGAACGCCCAGACGTGCGAGCCGCCGACGTCCTTGATGCCGCGGTTGGTCAGGTAGCGGTTGAAGCGCGCCTGGTAGATCGCGGAGAGCGGGCCGAGGCCCATCGACACCGTCGGGAACTCCCACAGCCAGGGCAGCCGCCGCGGGTGCGGGTACGACGGGAGGCCGTTGCCGCCCGCCTCCTGACGGAAGTTGTCCAGGTGCGCCTCGGTCAGCCGGCCGTCGAGGAAGGCACGGGCGTAGATGCCGGGGGAGGCGTGGCCCTGGATGTAGAGCTGGTCACCGGAGCCGGGGGAGTCCTGGGACTCCTTGCCCTGGAAGAAGTGGTTGAAGCCGGTCTCGTACAGCCAGGCCGCCGAGGCGAAGGTGGCGATGTGGCCGCCTACGCCGTGTTTCGCACCGCGGGTCACCATGGCCGCCGCGTTCCAGCGGTTCCAGGCGGTGATCCTGGCCTCCATCGCCTCGTCACCCGGCGCTGCGGGCTCGGCGGCGGTGGGGATGGTGTTGACGTAGTCGGTCTCGAGCAGCTTGGGCAGCGCGATGCCGTTGCCCTCTGCGCGCTCCAGCGTGCGCCGCATCAGGTATGCGGCACGGTGCGGCCCGGCCGCCTGGGTGACCGCGTCCAGTGAGGCCTGCCATTCGGCGGTCTCCTCCGGGTCCCGGTCGGGGAGCTGGTCGAGCGCGCTCGGCTGGATGGCGTGGGGGTCGGTCATGTCGCCGCCTTCCTCAGTCGAAGGGGGTTCCCTCATCGGTAAGGGTTCGGGGGTGCCCTTTGTCTTTGGCAGGACAGGGCGTGGGCCTTCGGACGGTGACGTTGTACGACCCGTCGTGAAGCCCGTCGGCGACTGTAACTCCCTGATCGATGATCGATCAAAGGGTTGAGGGGGAAAACCTCTTGATCACGAGAAAGTAGGCACGGGGTGTCTCGGCCAAAGGCACGGGGTGCCGCATTTTCGAAAGGTTTTCGCAGGTGAGGCCACGTATGAGCGAGTGCTCGCTCAGGGTCGCGGGCACGCCTGCGCGGCAGTGCGGCGCACTCACGCCCGCGGCGCGCAGCCCAGCACATGGGCCTTCACGATCTCCGCGATCCGCGGGTCCTGCCGCTTGAAGGCCGCCACCAGCTCCTCGTGCTCCTCCGCGTACGACTGCTGCACCGTCCCCAGCCAGCGGATCGACAGCGCCGTGAACACCTCGATGCCCAGACCCTCCCAGGTGTGCAGCAGCACGGAGTTCCCGGCCGCGCGCACCAGCTCGCGGTGGAAACCCACCGTGTGCCGCACCTGGCCGGTCCCGTCCGACGCCCGGTCGGCCTCGTACAGCGCCGCCACATGCGGCTCCAGCGCCGAGCAGTCCTCGGCCAGCCGCCGCGCCGCCAGCTCCGCGGCGATCGCCTCCAGCCCGGCCCTGACCGGATAACTCTCCTCCAGGTCGGCCGCGGTCAGGTTCCGCACCCGTACGCCCTTGTTCGGCGCCGACTCGATCAGCCGCAGCGACTCCAGCTCGCGCAGTGCCTCGCGCACCGGCGTCTGGCTGACCTCCAGCTCGGTGGCGATCCGCCGCTCCACGATCCGCTCGCCCGGCTTCCAGCGCCCGCTGACGATCCCCTCGACGATGTGCTCGCGGATCTGTTCGCGCAGCGAGTGGACGACGGGCGCGGTCATGAGGGCTCCTTAGCACGTTTGACGTTTAGACAATAAGGCCGCTCACGTCCCCGGGTGGAGCCCACGGGCACGCTTCGACGCAGGTGAGACGAGCGCCACCCCACTGAGGGCTCCGCCCCCACGGGCGGGACGGGAAGGGGCGGCGGGGGCGGACGAAGCCCCGTGGACGCGAACGTACGGCGCCCCCGCCCAGAAAACCCGGGCGGGGGCGCCGTACGACCTGCGGCTGACTACAGGCCGAGCTCGACCTCGAACTCGCCCGCCTCCAGGATCGCCTTGACCGCGGTCAGGTACCGCGCCGCGTCGGCCCCGTCCACCAGCCGGTGGTCGTAGGACAGCGTCAGGTACGTCATGTCGCGGACGCCGATGACCGTACCCTCCTCCGTCTCGATGACGGCCGGACGCTTCACCGTGGCACCGATACCGAGGATCGCGACCTGCCCCGGCGGCACGATGATCGTGTCGAAGAGCGCGCCGCGCGAACCGGTGTTGGAGATGGTGAAGGTCGCGCCGGACAGCTCGTCCGGGGTGATCTTGTTGCCGCGGACCTTGCCGGCCAGCTCGGCCGTGGCCTTGGCGATACCGGCGATGTTGAGGTCGCCCGCGTGCTTGATGACCGGGGTCATCAGGCCCTTCTCGGAGTCCACCGCGATACCGATGTTCTCGGTGTCGAAGTAGGTGATCGTGCCCTCGTCCACGTTGATCCGGGCGTTGACGGGCGCGTGCGCCTTCAGCGCCTGGGCAGCGGCCTTGACGAAGAACGGCATCGGCGAGAGCTTGACGCCCTCACGGGCCGCGAAGGAGTCCTTCGCCTTGGCGCGCAGCCGCATCAGACGCGTGACGTCGACCTCGACGACCGACGACAGCTGCGCCTGCTCGTGCAGCGCCTTGACCATGTTGTCGCCGATGACCTTGCGGATGCGGGGCATCTTGACGGTCTGGCCACGCAGCGGGGAGGCCTCCAGCGAGGGGGCCTTCTTCGCGGCGGCCGGTGCGGCGGCGACCGGAGCCGGGGCGGCCGCGGCGGCCTTCGCGGCCTCGGCGGCGGCGATGACGTCCTGCTTGCGGATACGACCGCCGACGCCGGTGCCCTTGACCGAACCGAGGTCGACACCGTTCTCGGCGGCGAGCTTGCGCACCAGCGGGGTGACGTAGGCACCCTCGTCGGTGGCCTGCGCGGCAGCGGGAGCCGGGGCGGCCGGGGTGACCGGAGCGGGCGCGGCCGGCGCGGGCGCCGGAGCGGCCGGAGCCGGGGCGGCAGCGACCGGAGCCGGAGCCGGGGTG
>NZ_JARGEF010000268.1:0-10303 GCF_033794725.1 Streptomyces sp. ID05-39B
GAGGGGTGGTGTGCAGGGGGAGGCCGTCGGCCAGACCTCGGTGGGAGGGGTGGCGTGCAGGGAAGGCCGTCGGCTAGGCCTCGGGCTCGGAGAACACCTCGGGGACCTTGTTGTCGAGGACGACCCGGGCGAGGAGCGCGGCCAGCCGGTCGCGCTCGTTCGCGGTGAGCCCCGCGGGGAGGGTCTCCACGCGTCGGCACGTCTCCTCGTAGAACTCGTGCGCCAGTCGCTCCCCCTCCTCGGTCAGCCCGACCCGCACGGCCCGCCGGTCCCGCGGATCACCCTCGCGCCGCACCAGCCCCCGCTGCACCGTCCGGTCCACCAGCCCGGTCAGGCTCGACTTGGCGAGCCCCAGCATGTCGCCCAGCTCGCTCATGCCGTACGGCTGCGGCATCAGCACGCACAGCAGCTGACCCTGTTGCGGAGTGATGCCGTAGGCACGGCTCGCCTCCGCGTACACGGCGTTGACGAGGAACGTCGACCTCACCAGCGCGGTCACGACGCCCATCTGCTCACCTGCGGCTTTCCCCATGCGGGCAGCGTAACGTCGGGACGTCGGGACAGCGGATGGCCCGAGCGCGGCAATCGGCTCCCGGCGTCGTGGCCCGGCGTCGTCGGCGTGAGAGACGTCCAGCAGCGGCAGCTGCGCGAGCGACACCGTCCCCGACTGCGTCAGTCCGGGCGTCCTCGTGCTGGCGCTGACCGCGGCGGGCATGGCACTAACTCTCCGAAAGTACCGCCCTCGGAGTACGGTGTAAGGATGGGTACGGGCATGGGCACAGGCGCAGGCGCGGGTACGGCCATGGAAGCGAGCGGCATGACGTTCGTGGACCGTGTCCGCAGCGAGGGCGGCGACGGCGCGTGTCCCCATCGCCTGGTCCTGGAACACGTCACCAGCCGCTGGGGCAACCTGATCCTGATCGCGCTGCTGGACCGCTCGTACCGCTTCAGCGAGCTGCGCCGCACGATCGGCAAGGTCAGCGAGAAGATGCTGACCCAGAGCCTGCAGACGCTGGAACGCGACGGCCTGATCCACCGCGACGCCAAGCCCGTGATCCCGCCCCGCGTCGACTACTCCCTCACCCCCCTCGGCCGCGAGGCCGCCGAACAGGTCCGTGCTCTGGCCCAATGGGTGGACGAACGCATGCCGGCGGTGGAACGGGCCCGCGAGGAGTACGACGCGAGGCGGGCGTGAGCTTGGAGAGGCGTGAGCCTGGAGAGGCGTGAGCCGGGAGAGGCGTGAGCCGGGAGAACGGATGAGGCCTCAGTCGCCGGAGTGCCCACAGGCAGATCTCCCGGGGAGTGCCCGAGTCGTCGTGCAGCGGCGCACCGCCCGACCCACCGCGACCGGGGAACGACGTCGAAGTCCTTGACGTGGGCGCGGGCCGGCTTCGCGGTCCCCAGCAGCTCGCGGGCCTCCTCCGCGGCCACGGGCTCCACCGTGTCGTGGTCCAAGTGTCGTCGGGCCCGACGACCCGGACGATGTCCAGGATCGAGTGCGTCCCGGACCCCTGGACCACCTCGTCTCGCCGAGGCCGCCCATGACATGGCGCGGCACCGGCTGCCTGCGACCGTCGCCCGCATCCAGCGGTCCCCGCGGGACCACGAGGAGTTCCTCCCGCCGGCGGAGCCGCCGCCCTGGGGGATCGGGTCCAGGGCTTCGGCCGTGGCGGCTCCGAAGGCGCGGGCCAGGGTGCGGTGTTCGGGGTCGGGGTCGACGTAGAGCACTTCGGAGGCGCCGAGGGCGCGGGCGATGTCGCAGACGTACAGGCCGGTGCTGCCGCGGGCGACGACCAGGACGCGTGCTCCGGGACGGGTCCTGAGGTGCGGGGCGATCAGGCGCCAGGCCAGGGACCAGTCGTCACTGGCCGAGGCCATGGCGACCGGGTCGAGGCCGGCCGGCAGCGGGACGAGCATGGCGTCGGCGTAGGGCACGCGGACCAGGTCGGAGAATGGCCCCGGATCGACGCCCCAACCGCAAGGGTTCTGCGCACCCTGTCCTCCGGCACCACCGACGAGACAGCCCCACGCGAACTCGGCATGTCGCTGTGCACCTACCGCCGCCGGGTAGCCGAACTGCTGGTCACCCTCGACGCGGGCTCCCGATTCCAGGCCGGACTACGCGCGGGCGAGATGGGCCTCAACCGCGGCTGACCACCGGTCTGCACTCGCATCGGCCACGACGGCGAGTGCGCCGGCCGATCAGGCGCACGTGTGCTCCGCCGGCGGCCACTGCCCTTGGTCACGCGGTCGGGGTTGTCGTCAATCACGGCTGGCCGCGCCGATACCGCAGCCCTCAGTTACCTGGGCCGGGTCGCCCGGCTGCCTAGCCACCGGAGGGCAGCCACCTGGCAGCGAGAGTTGAAAGCTGCCTCATCACGATCCGCTCCGGGCGCGCGACCGTACATGCAGGGAAGGACTTGCTGCTGCCATGGCTTGAAGTGAAGTTGTTAGGGTGATGCGAATATGTCAAGTGGCGGGCCGACTAGCGGCGTTGGTGACCACAAAGCGGGGGATGTGATGAGCGGCGCGGGTGAACAGCCTCGGCTTCGGGTACAGGACGACCGGCTGACGGACCTGGCCGGTGATCTCTACGGTATGCAGGACCACCTGGACAAGCAGGTCCGACGCATGGACGCGATCGTCGACCGGATCGAGGCAGGTTGGCAGGGACCTGCCGCCCGTGCCTACCGGGACCTCCACCGGGGCGCGGCTGAGGACGCCGTACGCATCCGCATGATCATCCAGGCTGTTGAACAAGCCGTGCGGTTGAGCCGGGACGGGTTCTCGGAGCATGACCTGGAGGTCATGGCGCAGCTACGGAAGATCCAGGTCAAGACGGACGTGGAACGCGAAGCGGACGCGCTGTCGACGCCGAACGCAGAGGTACCCGCCGCGCCGCGCAGCAGCCTCTCCGACCTCTGATGGCTCATACGCCGACCGACGACTTCAGCCTCGGAACGGAGAAGCATGGTGGACGACGACCGCATAACCGTCGACTTCTCGACGCTCTGCAGAACCTTTCCGGAGACCTTGAGGACATTCTCAAGCACCTCAACGAGCAGCTGGACCTGCTCTACCGCCGCGCGGAGAAAGTGGTCCTGAGCTGGGAGGGCGAAGCCCGCGAGGTGTTCATCGACAAGCTGGATGAGTGGGGTCGGTCCGCAGCGGATCTTCAGGCAGCCCAGGCGTGGCTGCACGACGTCGTGGTCAACGGGGAGATCAACTACGCGGCGGCGCACCGGGCGGTACTGCGGGGTTGGGGTGCAGCCTGATGGCTGATCTGCCCTCGGACAAACAGCGGGAGCGGGAGCGGGACCAGGCCAGGACCGCGCCACCCGGCCAAGGGGTGGGCCGCTTCGACGTGCAGCCTCAGCATCTCTACTTCACCTCGCTCGTCGTGCGGGACGGCCAGTTCGACTACGACAAGCAGGCGAAGACGCTGACGGACACGCTGGACAAGTACAGCCAGTCCGCGGGAACGGGCTGGGGCGCGGACTCCTTCGCCGATCGGTACGGCATCGTCGCCGGGAAGTTCCTGGAACTCTGGGCGAAGAGCGTGGTGGCGGTAGGCGGTGTGGCGGTGGGCCTCACCCAGACCGCGAACAACTACGTGCAGGCGGACTGGGCGGCGAGCAAGGGCAAGGGCGAGCCACCGGAGGAGAAACAGCCTCCAACGGTGATCACCACCGCGCCCAAGTACGGTCCGCCGAACGACCTGACGTGGCGGGGGGAGGGCGAATACCACGACTCGTGGGCGATTTCTGGAATCCTCGGAGAAGTCCCGGACTTCCTCATGTTCATCATGAAACCCGTGGTCGACGAAGGGCTGCGACTCGGCCGCGTCCACGAGATCACGCCGGGCGTCAAGGAAGAGGAATTCCGCGACATCGCCGGGGCCTGGCGGGAGGCCTCCAAGGACGTGAAGAAGGCGGCGGACGACTTCACGGACGCGATCTCCTACATCACCGACCCCACGGGCAACGGTGAATGGCAGGCCGCAATGAAGGCTTTCTGCCAGACGATCTGGGGAACCACGGCATGGGGGAAGGTCCGTGACCAGCGGGCCGAGGTGACTCCCAAGAAGGGCGCCCGGAGCTGGAAGACCCACGGGAAGATGGACCCCGCCACCAGGCGCCCGATCATCGAGGTTCTCGACAAGAGCGCAAACGTCGTCCAGAAGCTCTTCGACGACCTGGCCGACGTGGGCCAGAAGACCAGCGAGACGACCACGCGCCTGGCCAAGGAGGCCGCGGAGAAGACGGTGAAGGACCTCACGACGGGTCTCGATCCGTTCGAACTCACCAAGCTCGCGGTCGGGCTCGTGGTCGCGGAGGTCGTCCTGACCTTCCGGTCCCACATGGACAAGGCGGCAATGGACGCGGCAGTCGAGGCCTATCACGAGGCGTTCGGCGATGCCGCGGGCAAGCTGGCCACGCTCGAGTTCGAGCTCGACGAGGCGCTCCTGAGCGTGCCCACGTTCCAGGCGGAACGGGCTCGGGCGCAGGGGTTCGGTGCGCGTTCCCTGAACGAGTTCAAGAAGGAGCACAGCTGGCAGCTACCGGAGAGCCAGTTCCCCTACACGTACTCGGTGGACCTGGCGGCCGCGGAAGGGATGGGGAACGGTCATACCCTTGACAAGCATGTGGGGAAAACCGACGAGCAGCTGTTGCAGAGGATGAGAGACGAGAGCAAGGCGGACGGGACTCCCAAGATCCCCGGTGCGTCCACGTTCGCCGACATGGAATCCGCTCAGCGGTACACGCAGTACGCCTTGCGCGACAACACTGACGAGATCAACACGTGGCTCAGTGGAAACCCGCCGAAGCCGATGGAGGAGTTCAACACGGCGTCCGTTCCGCTGCAAGGTCCCTTGGCCGGCGACACGGTGACCGGCCGGGGCACCTCGCTGGTCGACGGGAAGATCACAGAGGTGCAGAACACCAAGGGAGTGTCGCTGCGCCTCATGTACGACCCGAGCCTCGACCCGCCCTACGTCGTCTTCAGCTCCATGCCCAAGTGAGAGAGACCCCGATGGACAGCGAAACCGAGCCCCTGCGTCAGGGCGGTCCGCAGACGCACCTCGATGCCAATGCGTGGGCGGCAGCGGTGGACATGTTCGGCAACCGGTACTCCTTCATCGCGGTCGGCCCGCGCGTACACGAGGACTGGCTGCCCGACGTGGCCGCGGTGATGCACCGCGAGGTCGCCGACCCCCGTGGCTGGCGGGGCCGGGATTCCGAGCAGGGAGAAGAGGAACTGGAGGAGGACGCCGCCTTCCCGTTCCGGGTTCCGCCGGCGGATGAGGCCGGGGCCGCGGAGTGGCGCAGCCGGCTGTTCGAGATCCCGCGGTCCGCCGTCGTACGGCTGCTCGTCATGCTGGCGACGGACGGCATGGACGTGTCGCGGCAGTACGGCTTCGCCGACCGCAGGATGGGCATGGAGGAACACGCGCAGGTGATCCTGTCGCGCTTTCCGGAGGGCTCGCAGTTTTTCACGAATACCCGTCACGACGGCGGCCACCCCGACTTCTACGAGAAGGTCACCGGCTGCTGGCCGATGTCCCAGTACGCCTGGGACTTCGGACTGCTCGCCGTGTCCCGTGAGGAAGTCGGCCTCATCTGGTCGTTCGACGCAAGCTGAAGTGGAAGTCATGACCGTACGGACCCGCTCGGCCACGTACCCCGACCGAGAAACCGCCCAATGGGCCACCCAGCAGGTGGTGACCGCCAACGAGCAGAAGATCCACCGCTGGCTCGCCCAGGGCACCCGCGCCCGCCTCACCATCGAGGCAGCCTGGCCCTCCCGCGAGGCGTCCGTCGGCCGCGTACTGCTGCAGGCGATGATGCTCGCCGGACGCGAGCCCGTCGATGTGCGCGCGGCGCGTGTCGTCCTCAAGCGTGAGCCGAACCGTCCGCAGGGCTTCGTCGTGTTCACCACCGTCCCGATCTACCTGTAGAGGTCCAGCGCCGTGTCCATGAAACCGCTCGAGTTCGATCGCCGCTACGGCGAGTTGGACCAGGTGATCAGCGCGTACACCGGTATGTCTGCTGACGACGAGCCGGACAAGCCGAGCGAAGCCCTCCGGGCCTACCTGCGCCACACCTGGCACACCCGCCCCTGGGCCCTGGCCACGGCCGAACAGCAGATCCGCGAGTACGCCCGCAACCCACCGGGCCGGCTGCGCCTGAGCCTCGGCGAGTTCTACCCCATGCCGGACGTCGGTCTGCCCGAATCGGCGATCCAGGACTGGCTTCTCGTGATCGCGGATCACCTGAAGCGGTCGATCGAGGAGGGTGAGGTCCCGCCCCCGGTCGATCCTCGCACCCATTGGGAGTGGCACGCCCGCTTCCCCGAGCTGGGCCAGTTCCTTGGCGGTTGGTTCTCGCAGGACATGCCCGACGAGTTCGACGACCACGACGCGGCCGTACGCGACTACACCGCCACCACAGATCGGCATCTGGTTATCCGCCTCACGGGCGAGCTCCACGAACTGCTCGCCCTCGCCCTGGAAGAGTCCGACTACGCCCTTGCGATGGCGGAGCTGGGCATGGAGGTCGACCCACCCAGTCCGTACTCCCCAAGCGGCTGGCTGGCCCATCTCGCGGACTGTCTTGGCGGATTCAAGGCAGACTACGGACCCGGACCGGCCGCGGGCTGACCTCATGCCCTCTTCGCTCACTTCGCCCCGAGATGCACGCGAGCCCAGCAAGATCTACGAGGAGCTGTGCTGACGCAGCTGTTGGACTACCGGCACCACGGCCAGGCAGAGCAGCGCGGTTCCTCCGAACGCCGCACCTGCCGAGAGCAAGGCCGCGGGAGCCGGGGTGCCGTCGGGGGTCTCGCTGCTCGGCCGGCTCCGGCAGTGGAATCCGCAGCGACGGCGGCGGTCTGGAGCTGGTCGGCGGCCTTCTCGTTGACCAACTTCGCCGCGCGGCGTACGGCCCTGTGAGGTCCTCGCGTTTGCGCAGAAGCGAACGGGATCGTGCTGGAGTTTCCTCTGGGCAGGGCTGTGACCTGCGGAAACGTCTGCTGATAGCTGTCTGGCCTGGGAAAACTCTGCTCGGCAGTTCTCACGCCTTTGCGAGGCTTCCCGTCCTCATGTGTGCCGAATCCGTTCTGGGTCGGCCGGAGGCAGCGACCTTTTCGGGCGGGTTGAGATGGCAGCGCGGTCTGGGTCAGTGCGGCTCCGAGGTCCGTGGCGGCTTGCGGTATGCATTTGGAGGTATATATCGTTGATTGCATGACGGGGCGGTGGGAGATCGAGATCGAACCCGAGGTACGGGATTGGCTGGAGCTGCTTCCGTTCCGCCTCTACCGGCGGGTCGAGGACAAGACGGACCGACTGCTGGACGAGCCGACGACGCTCGGCGAGCCGTATTCACGGCACCTGGGTGGCAAGTTACGTGAGCTCCGCTTCGAGTTGGACGGCGAAGCCGTACGCATCCCGTACTGGCTCGCGCCAGGACAACGGATCGTGCTGCTGACCGTCTTCCGTAAGACGAGGATGCGTGAAGCAGCGGAAGTCGGGCGTGCGCACCAGGCCCAGAAGGTCTGCGAGGCCGAGCACGACCATGCCCGGCACACATACGAGCGGCGCAAGGAGAGCTGATGAATCACAGCACATGGAGGACGCGCCGGACCCGGCAACTTGCGGGTGAAGCGGTGGAGTACGACCAGGAGTACGTCGACGCGCGGTTGGCCGGCGATCTCGGGCAGGCGGTCTACGACCGTCGGATCGAGCTCGGCCTGTCCCAGACCGAACTGGCCGAGCGGGCCGGGATGACGCAGCCTCAGGTGTCCAGGATGGAGGGCGGCGACACCGTACCTACTCTCCCGCTGCTGCGACGCCTGGCCAAGGCCCTGGACGGCACCTTGAACCTGGCTATCGACGAGGGTGACTCCCGCGTCACCTTCACCCCGCACGCCGCCTGAAACGCGACGACGTGCCGTCCGCGCTCGAAGTGCTGGATGCCGAGGAGTGAGGCGGTACTGCGCGCAGAAAAAGTAGCCAGACGTAGGTAGGTCTGGCCCGCCCTGGCGCTGTGCCGCGCGCACGAAGGCTCTCCCGTCCGCCGGACGGAAGGGCCTGTCTCTTGCCGCTGCCCTGCTGTGGCGCATGGCCGGCTCCCCGGTCGAGTACGAAGACGGCTCGGGGAAGCGGCGGACCGCCCACATTCGACACGTTCGCGACTGAACGGAACTGCACGTTGTCGACCAGAGCCAGATGAAGAGGAGTGATCCAGTGACCTGAGTCGGAGAGTCGCCGGAAGTAGGCGGCACGCATCGAGGACCACTCCGGACTCCGGACCGCATGCTGATCCAGCGAACTGCCGGAGTGAGGCGGGCAGCGTTCCGTCAGATCTTCTCGACTCGCACGGGGTGTCCCGCGAGGAGTTGATTCATGTCGTCGGTGTCGGAGGTGAAGACGGTTGCCTGAGTTCCTTGCACGGCTTCTCGTCCGGCCACAGCCGCCAGAATGGCGTCGATGGCGTACTTGTGCCCGTGCAGGCCGGCTGCCTTCAGCATGTCGCGCGCCATGGCGATCACCTGGTCGTCCGTGTGCACGATGCGGATCCGGGACAGCGTCCAGTTCCACAGTGCCTGCCTCGACGTTTCGCGAGGGTCCCATGCCTCCAAGGTCGTGAGTGCCGAGGTGACGATCGGGATGTCCAGCCGCGGAGCCGTCTTGATCAGCGCAGCCATCTCCCGATCCCCCTGAACCGCCTTGGAGAGAGCCCCGGAGTCGAACACGAAGACGCGCTGTCGCGGCCGGTGCGGTTTCGCTAGGGCGGTGCGGCTCACGCGGCCTCGTCCGAGTGTGATCGCTGCTCGTCATGCCAGCCGTCCATCGCGGCGATGCGGTCCAGCGCTGCTTGCTGCTCGTCTTCCGTCACGGCGCCGTACTCTTCTTCGAGGCGTTCGGCCAACTCGCGCAGTCGGTCCATGGCGTCCTGATGAGCGGCGGCGGCCGCGATGTAGCCGGATACCCCGCGCGCGTCGACGCGCTCCTTGATCGATTCCACCAGCTCTTCCGGCACGGTGATGGTGATCTTCCGGGTTGCCATACTTCGAGTATGCCATGTTCGCACGGCTCGGAGCCCGCCGGATGGTGCGGAGTCTTTGGGGGTATTCGGGAGATCAACTCTCCGTCCGCTCACGCAAACGGCCCCGGACGAGGAGTCCGAGGCCGAATAGGGCCCCTCCCTGGGGGAGAAACCCCAGGTCAGAGCAGTAACGCGTTGTGCCCCCGGCAGGATTCGAACCTGCGACACCCGCTTTAGGAGAGCGGTGCTCTATCCCCTGAGCTACGAAGGCAAACCGGTGCGCCAGCGGTGTGGCACGCCGCGGCCAGTGTAGCGGGTGGGAGTGGCTGGGCGTGGTGCCGCCCGCCCGGCGGCAGGGGCGCGCCCGCCCGGCGGCAGGGGGGCGGCAGTCCGGCGGCAGGGCTGGCGGTCCGGGGTCACTCCCGTCGAGCATGGGGCACCCGAGGCCGAGGCTCACCCGTCGCGTCGGCGTGGTTCCCGAGGCTTCCCAGGGGGCGACGTCGAGGCGGAGGTCGCGTCACATCGTCGCTGTCCGGCATTTCCCGCACGGCCGTACCGCCCGCCGCTCGGTGTTTCCCTCGGGGCGGTCGCCGGGTGGCTGCTGCTCGACCGGTCCCAGAGCGAATGACCGGAACGTGCCTGTAGCCAACTGCTCAGGTGTGTGATCCGCAGGGGCGTGCAAGTGAATCGCACTCCTCCGGAAATCCTGTACTGACTGTTCGTCACCGTCCGGTCTCTGATAGTTGTTTCAGCGGGGTACGGGCGTCAGCCCGTAGCGGTGTTCCTTCGACGCCGCAGGGAGGACGCACATGGGCACCACCACTCGGGACAAGGTCCTCGCCGTCGAGCAGAAGGCGGTGGACCACGCCTACGACTGCTACACCGCGCGGCTGGCCGAGATGAGCGGAACGTCGGCCGCCACGGCGTCGGCGAGCGGCAAGGACGGCATCGCCAACCGGGCCGAAGCGGAGGCGCGTGCCGCCTCGTACGGAGGGCTCGGCGGCGAGTCCCTCGTCTTCGCTCGCGTCGACGCGCCGGAGGAACCCGGCGCGGCACCCCGGCCCTGGTACATCGGGCGCCGTGGCGTCCGGGACGAGACGAACGAGCCCGTGGTCCTGCTGTGGACCAGTCCGCTGGCGAAGAAGTGGACACAGGCGCGGGCCGAGCACCCGGGCGACGTGGTCCTGCGGCGGCAGTTGCGCTGCGTCGAGCGCATCGTCGAGGGCTACTTCGACGAGATCGCCCAGCCCCAGCCC
>NZ_JARGEF010000269.1:0-10301 GCF_033794725.1 Streptomyces sp. ID05-39B
AGTCCCCGGCCCCGGCGGCCTCAGGCTGTCCCACGCCCTCGGGGGCAGCACCGCCGCGGCGCCCGCCCCCGTCGGCTGGGCCGCGATGGTCGCGCCCGCGGTGACGGCGACGGCCGGTTTGGTCAGCGCGGTGAGGAGCTTCGCGGACCAGCCGACGGTGGTGGCCGCCGCGGCGGTCTTGCCGCCGAGGGCGAGGGACAGCGTGAAGCCGACGGGGACGGGCACCAGGGCGATCCCGACGAGAAGCCGCTCGGCCGGGACCACCGACGTGCGGGTGTCGCCGCAGTAGCCGCAGCCCCGGATGTGCCGGGCCAGCCGCTTGCGCCACACCGAGTCGGGGCGGCCGTTCCAGCGGGCGGTGAGATCGCGCAGGCCGGGGCAGGCGCCGTCGAGGGCGCGCACGATGCCCCGGGAGGTCTCCAGGCGTTCCTTCATCCGCTGGACACGGACGGCGGCGTGCTGCCTGCTGATGCCCACGGCCGCGGCGAGTTCTCGACGGCTGAGTTCACCGGCGACCTCCAGCCACCACAGCGAGAGCAGTTGGCGGTCCTCGTCGTCGAGCCAGCGCACCGCCTCCGCGACCTCGCGTCGCTCCCCCTCCAACTGGAGCTTGAGGACGGTGAGTTCGGCGAAGTCGGCGGCGCCGCCGGCCGGCACGCTGTCGTCGAGTGGCTGGGTCGTGCGGCGGCGGGCCCGGTCGCGGATCTGCCGCATGGCGATCGCGACCAGCCAGGAACGGAAGCTGTCGGGGTCGCGCAGCGAGCCGAGGTGGTCGACGGCGCGCAGCATGGTCTCCTGGACGACGTCGTCGACGTCTGCGTGACCGTTCAGCGCGCGGCCGACGACGTTGTAGACGAGCGGCAGCCAGCCCGCCACCAGCTCGTCCAGCGCCTGCCGGTCACCGGCCTGCGCGGCGGCGATCGTGGCGTGCCAGTGCCGCCCGTCTCCACGGTCCGCGTTCGTGCTCATGCCCGCACCTTGTCAGCAAGGGGTGTGCGCTTGGCAATGTCGGAGATCACATCCTGGAGACGGATCGCGGGCCCGCGCGATAACAGTTTTCCGGGCACCGAGCACCGGCCGGGAGCCTCTGGGGGCCGATCCCCGACAACACCGTCGAGGGAGCCACCTACAGCGCCGGGCTCCAGCGATGCGAGTACGGCGGTCGGCCTCGCGCTGATCGCCGGGACCCGGAACCTGAGCCGGACCTCAGCCGGACACCCTGGCCTGCTCGGTCAGCCCGCGACGGGCGCGACGGACGCGAAGGGCGAAGGGATGAACCCGGTGGCCGAGCGCATCGCCCTCGCACCCTCAAGTAGTGGCCGGCGCCCAGGCGTTGGGTGGGGTGAGCGCCTCCAGCCGCTTGATCCTCCGCCGGACGACGTACAGCGGGATCACGCCGAACACGCCGAAGGACATGTCGATGACGCTCCACCAGAAGGGGATGCCGCGGACCGGCCCGCAGATCAGGGCGAGCGGGATGATTCCGGCGCAGGCGATCATCGCGAACTCGACGACCCAGATGTTGCGGACCGGGTCGCGGTAGGGGCCGTAGAAGGCGACCGCGATGACGAGGTGCGCGAAGGCCAGCCAGTCGGTGCCGTAGAGCATGAAGGGGTACTCGGCGTCGACGACGTCGAGCCCCTGCCGCACCCGCACGATCCAGTCCATGAAGCCGGGGAGATGCTCCGGCACGGACAGGGCCCGCAACAGGTCCTCGGTCCAGCGCAGTTCGTGCACGAGCGGGAAGGCCGTGGCGCCGCTGAGCACCAGGCAGACGACGAAGAAGACAAGCCAGGCTCGGATGCCCTTGAGGAGGGCGGCTCTGTCGCTCATGCCGGCAGCGTACGCCGCGAGTTGAACATGTTCAAAAGCATTCGGGCACCCCGCCGCGCCGACGACCCGCCCCCCTCTTCCCTCGATACCCGGCGGGGGTATAGAGTGCCCATCACGGATACCCCCCATGGGTATGCATGACGGCAGGTGAAGAGAGAAGAGTCGGGAGCCCCGATATGAACCCCTTGCAGAAGATCAGCGCGTTCACGGCGGCGCTGGCCGCGGCCTTCGGCACCGCCTACGGGGTCGGTACGGCGTTCGGCCCGCTCGACCAGGAGACGACCGCCGCCGGACACACCGAGAGCCACAGCACGGAGCCGGCGAAGAAGCCCCCGGCCGGGGATCTCCTCCCGGCCGGCCTCCAGGTCTCCCAGGACGGCTACTCCCTGGACCTGGAGACCACCGCCGTCCCGGCCGGGAAGAGGAGCACCCTGCGTTTCGTCGTCCGGGACGCCGACGGCGACCCCGTGACCCGCTACCGGACCGCCCACGGCAAGCAGCTCCACCTGATCCTCGCCTCACGCGAGCTGACGACGTACCGCCATCTCCATCCCGTCCGGGCCGCCGACGGCACCTGGAGCATCCCGGTGGATCTGCCGGCCGCGGGCGGCTACCGCGTCTTCGCGGACTTCGTGCCCGCCGGTGAGGACGAGGGCCTCACCCTCGGCTCCGACCTGACGGTCACCGGGTCCTACCGGGCGAGCGAACCGCCCGCCCCCGCGGCCACCACCACCGTCGACGGCTACACCGTCGCCCTCAAGGGCACCCTCACCGCGGGCGGCGAGAGCGACCTGGCCTTCACCGTCCGCCGGGACGGCCGCCCGGTCACCGACCTGGAGCCCTACCTCGGCGCCTACGGCCACCTGGTCGCCCTGCGCTCCGGTGACCTGGCCTACCTGCACGTCCACCCGCACGAGGAGGCCGAGGGCGACGCGACGTCCGGGCCCGAGGTGTCCTTCGCCGCCACCGCGCCCAGCACCGGCACCTACCGGCTGTTCCTGGACTTCAAGGTCGACGGGACGGTCCGCACGGCGGCGTTCACGGTACGGACCGGTGCGCAGGCGGCGCCCGAGACCGGCCCGGGTACGCACGAGGAGGGAACCTCGCACGGCCACTGAGGCGGCATCAGCGCACTTGGGCCCTCCCGTCGGTGCCGGCCGGGTACCAAGACCGGCCTCAGCGGCGCGTTCCGGCCTCGGAGGGGGCGATCGAGGGCGCGGTCGAGGGCGCGTTCGTCTCGGCGGACGGCTCCGGCGCGGCGGTCGGGCGCGACTTGGTGCTGTCCGGACCGGGTGCGGGCACGTCGGTGTCGGTGCCGGGTTCGGGGGTCCGGTTCCTCTCCGTAGGGCTTGTGGCGGAGGGGACGGCTGACGGAGTCGGAATCGGAGTCCGCACGGCCGGTGCGCTGCTCGCGGGCGGCGCGCTGCTCGCGGGCGGCGGGGCCATCGGGACGGTGGGCGCGGCCGGAGCCTGCGATCCGCCGAGGCGCAGCGGCAGCACGGCCAGGGTCGCGACCGCGCAGGTGACGCCCACGCCGACGGCGGTCCGCAGCAGGCGACGGCGGACGGCGCCGCGGCGGACCGACTCGAAGTGGCCGGGCGGCGGGGCGAGATGCCCGTTCGGGGGCCGCAGGATGACGGTGAGCGGATCGTCGGGCGCGTGGTCGGTGCCGTCGCCCGCGTCGTCAGCGTGCGTGATCAAGGCTTCTCCCCAGGTGTGCGCGGAGCAGTTCGCGGGCCGCGTGCAGATCGGCCTTGACGGTTCCTTCCTTGCGCCCGGTCAGCACGGACACCTCCCGGATCGGCATGTCAGCGTAGTAGTGCAGCAGGATCGGCACCCGCAGCCGGTCGGGCAGCGACTGCACGAGGAGTCGTACCGACGGGTCGGCGGGCTGGGCGGGCGGGTTGACCGCGGCCTCGACGGTCGCCCGGCGCACGGCCCGGCGTTCGCGTTCGAGCTTGCGCCAGTGGTCACGGACCAGGTTGGCGGTGGTGACGTAGAGGAAACCCTGCGGCTCGGCGACCGCCGTCCAGCGGGCCCAGAGCCGGGTGAACGCCTCCGAGGCGATCTCGTGGGCGGTCTCGTCGTCGTCGACGAGCCGGCGGCACCAGCCGGCCAGGCGCGGGTAGAGGGCGGCGAACAGTTCGGCCGCCGCCCTCTCGCGGGATCGTTTCACCGTTCTCCCGCAGATGTCAGGACCGCGAACACAATCACGTTGTCGCGGTACTCGTCGCCGGTGAGCGGCCCGCCGCAGGTGATGAGACGCAGTTCGGGCCGGTCCACGTTCCCGTAGACGTCGGTGGTGGGGAACTCCTTCTTGCCGACGGTCCGTACGGCGGTGACGGCGAACTCCGCGGTGGTGCCGTTCTCCAGGCGCGCCGTGATCCCGTCGCCCGGCCGCAGCCGGTCGAGCCGGCGGAAGACGCCGTCGCCGTACTTCCCGACCGTGACATGGCCGAGGAGCACCGACGGCCCGGTCTGGCCGGGCGTCGGCGAGTACCGGTACCAGCCGGCCCGGTCGTCTGCGGTGATGGCGGGCACCTCCACACTGCCGTCGGCCTGCAGTCCCAGCCGTACGACCGGGGTGTCGACCCCGATGGCCGGAATCCGCAGGGCCACGGGGGCCGAGCGTTCGAGCGGCCGCGCGGCTCCCGCCGCTCCCGCCGCTGCCCCTGAGTGGGTCGCCGAGGGCGTCGTGCTCACGGCCCGGTCGGCCGGGTCGCCGCCGGAGCAGCCCGCGAGCAGGCCGGCGCCGGCCGCCGCGAGGAAGGCGCGCCTGGAGTACGGGCTCATGCGCCGGTCGTCCTCCGGCGACGCAGGACGTACACCCCGGCGCCGCCCGCGGCGAAGGCCACCGCGACAGAGCCGCCGATCAGCGTGCCGTCGCCCGGCGAGGACGCGGCCGTGGTGCCCTCACCCGTGTCGGCGGCCCCGCGGGGGACGACAGGCACCTGTTCGCCGGAGCCCGGTGCCACGGTGGGCGCGGGCTCCGGGGTGGCCTCGCTGGGGGCGGGAGCCGGGGTGGGTGCCGTCGCGGTGGTGGACGGGACGGGGGTCGGCGTCCCCCCGTCGGCGAACGCGGGCCCCGCGCCGATCAGCAGGGCGGTGCCCGCGACTGCCAGGGCGGTGAAGCCGGTTCGTCGTGTGAATCGCATGAGTCGCTCTCCTTCGTCGGTCCGCACGGGCTGCGTGACGGATCGAGCGGAGAGACGAGACAGCGGGGACACAGGTTGTAAAGAAATGGCAAAGCCGGACTGCGCCACGCTCCGCACAGCGCTTCGCCGCCCCGGACGGAGAACTCCCGTCCGGGACGGCGAAGTGACGCGAGGCGGTGGGCGCTGGGGTGGTGAGCACTGGGGAGGCGGGCGCTGGGGAGGCGGGCGCACGGCAGCGCGGCGGCGAGGCCGGGGGCGAGCCGCCGAGTCCGGCCACCGGGCCCGACCGTCGAACGGAGCCGCCGAGCCCTGCCACCGGTTTCCACCACACGGCACCGCCCCGGACGGCGAACTCCCGTCCGGGGCGAAACAGGACAGGGCGGCCCAGCCGCCGCAGGCCTACCCGTCGAGCGACGTCATCACGTGCTTGATCCGCGTGTAGTCCTCGAAGCCGTAGCCCGACAGGTCCTTGCCGTAGCCGGACTTCTTGAAGCCGCCGTGGGGCATCTCGGCGACGAGCGGGATGTGGGTGTTGATCCACACACAGCCGAAGTCGAGGTTCTTGGACATGCGCATCGCGCGGCCGTGGTCCTTGGTCCACACCGAGGAGGCGAGGGCGTAGTCGACGCCGTTGGCCCACTCCACGGCCTGCTCCTCGTCCGTGAACGACTGGACGGTGATCACCGGGCCGAAGACCTCGTTCTGGATGATCTCGTCGTCCTGCTTCAGGCCGGAGACGACGGTCGGGGCGTAGAAGTAGCCCTTGTCGCCGACCCGGTGGCCGCCTGCCTCGACCTTGGCGTGGGCGGGGAGCCGCTCGATGAAACCGGTGACCTGCTGGAGCTGGTTGGGGTTGTTGAGCGGGCCGAAGAGCACGTCCTCGTCGTCCGGCTGACCGGTCTTCGTCTCGGACGCGGCCTTGGCCAGCGCCGCCACGAACTCGTCGTGGACGGCCTCCTGGACGAGGACGCGGGTGGCGGCCGTACAGTCCTGGCCGGCGTTGAAGAAGCCCGCCACGGAGATGTCCTCGACGGCCTTGGCGATGTCGGTGTCCTCGAACACGACGACGGGCGCCTTGCCTCCCAGCTCCAGGTGGACGCGCTTGAGGTCCTTGGACGCGGACTCGGCGACGGACATGCCGGCGCGCACGGAGCCGGTGATGGAGGCCATCGCCGGGACCGGGTGCTCCACCATCAGACGGCCGGTGTCACGGTCGCCGGTGACCACGTTGAAGACGCCCTTGGGCAGGATCGAGCCCATGATCTCGGCGATCAGGACCGTGGAGGCCGGGGTGGTGTCGGACGGCTTGAGCACGACCGTGTTGCCGGCCGCGATCGCCGGGGCGAACTTCCACACGGCCATCATCATCGGGTAGTTCCACGGCGCGACCTGCGCGCAGACGCCGACCGGCTCGCGGCGGACGATCGAGGTCATGCCGTCCATGTACTCGCCCGCGGAGCGCCCCTCCAGCATCCGGGCCGCGCCCGCGAAGAAGCGGATCTGGTCGACCATCGGCGGGATCTCCTCGGACCGCGTGAGCCCGATCGGCTTGCCGGTGTTCTCCACCTCGGCGGCGATCAGGTCCTCGGCGCGCTCCTCGAAGGCGTCCGCGATCTTCAGCAGGGCCTTCTGCCGCTCGGCCGGGGTGGTGTCGCGCCAGCCCGGGAAGGCAGCCGCGGCCGCCCGCATGGCGGCGTCCACGTCCGCCGGTCCGGACAGCGGCGCGGTCGCGTACGCCTCGCCGGTCGCGGGGTTGACCACCTCGGTGGTCCGTCCGTCGGCGGCGTCCCGGAACTCACCGGCGATGTAGTTCCGTAGGGTGCGCAGCCCACGCGGCTCGGTGCTCACTGCCGGCCTCCTGTGTCAGGGTCGAAGTTGTCAGGGTCGAAGTGTCCAATCACTGAGACACCCACCCTAATCGGCCCACCGACGTTTCCAACACCCCCGCTCGCGTCGCTCCTGCGAAATCCGCAAGTCTCAGCGGCGTAAACAACGAATTTCATCGCCTTCACCTTGCGCAACTATCGAGACCTCGTGCAGAGTGACGTCGTGGCCAGTCGAAGCGCAGAGCACCGGGACTCCCGCGAGTCAAAGAACGGCACCCCTCAGCTGGATGCCGTCAGTCTCGGCATCATCGAGCAGCTCCAGGAGGACGGCCGCCGGCCGTACGCCGCGATCGGCAAGGCCGTCGGCCTGTCGGAGGCGGCCGTGCGCCAGCGCGTCCAGAAGCTGCTCGACCAGGGCGTGATGCAGATCGTCGCCGTCACCGACCCGCTCACCGTGGGCTTCCGCAGGCAGGCGATGGTCGGGATCAACGTCGAGGGCGACACCGAGGCAATCGCCGACGCGCTCACCGACATGGCGGAGGTCGAGTACGTGGTGATGACCGCGGGCTCGTTCGACGTCCTCGCCGAGATCGTCTGCGAGGACGACGACCACCTGCTCGACGTCATCAACAAACGCATCCGCGCCCTGCCCGGCGTGCGCTCCACCGAGAGCTTCGTCTATCTGAAGCTCAAGAAGCAGACCTACATGTGGGGAACCCGATAACCGTGAGGACCCGATAACCGTGAGCACCAAGGACCTCAGCCGCACCGCGTACGACCACCTGTGGATGCACTTCACCCGCATGTCCTCGTACGAGAACGCGCCCGTCCCGACGATCGTCCGGGGCGAGGGCACCTACATCTACGACGACAAGGGCAGGCGCTACCTCGACGGTCTCGCGGGCCTGTTCGTGGTCCAGGCCGGTCACGGCCGCACGGAACTCGCCGAGACCGCCTTCAAGCAGGCGCAGGAGCTGGCGTTCTTCCCGATCTGGTCCTACGCCCACCCCAAGGCCGTCGAGCTGGCCGAGCGCCTCGCGCACCACGCGCCCGGCGACCTGAACAAGGTCTTCTTCACCACCGGCGGCGGCGAGGCGGTCGAGACCGCCTGGAAGCTCGCCAAGCAGTACTTCAAGCTGACCGGCAAGCCCACCAAGTACAAGGTCATCTCGCGTGCGGTCGCCTACCACGGCACCCCGCAGGGCGCCCTGTCCATCACCGGCCTGCCGGCCCTGAAGGCCCCCTTCGAGCCGCTCGTCCCGGGCGCGCACAAGGTCCCCAACACCAACATCTACCGCGCCCCGCTCTTCGGCGACGACCCGGAGGCCTTCGGCCGCTGGGCCGCCGACCAGATCGAGCAGCAGATCCTCATGGAGGGCGCGGACACGGTCGCCGCCGTCTTCCTGGAGCCGGTCCAGAACGCGGGCGGCTGCTTCCCGCCCCCGCCCGGCTACTTCCGGCGGGTGCGCGAGATCTGCGACCAGTACGACGTGCTGCTCGTGTCGGACGAGGTCATCTGCGCCTTCGGCCGCCTGGGCACGATGTTCGCCTGCGACAAGTTCGACTACGTACCGGACATGATCACCTGCGCCAAGGGCATGACCTCGGGCTACTCCCCGATCGGCGCCTGCATCATCTCCGACCGCCTGGCCGAGCCGTTCTACAAGGGCGACAACACCTTCCTGCACGGCTACACCTTCGGCGGCCACCCGGTCTCGGCGGCCGTCGGCATCGCCAATCTCGACCTGTTCGAGCGCGAGAACCTCAACCAGCACGTCCTCGACAACGAGGGCGCCTTCCGCGCCACCCTGGAGAAGCTGTACGACCTGCCGATCGTCGGCGACGTCCGCGGCAACGGCTTCTTCTACGGCATCGAGCTGGTCAAGGACAAGGTGACGAAGGAGTCCTTCACCGACGAGGAGACCGAGCGCGTCCTGTACGGCTTCCTGTCCAAGGCCCTCTTCGACAACGGCCTGTACTGCCGTGCCGACGACCGCGGCGACCCGGTCATCCAGCTCGCCCCGCCGCTGATCTCCGACCAGCAGACCTTCGACGAGATCGAGCAGATCCTGCGCGCCACCCTGACGGAGGCCTGGACGAAGCTCTGACGGTCCCCGGGACTCCCCGCTGCTCTTTCGGGATCTTCCTCTCAGGTGATCAACACCGGCCCCGGTGCCGTCCGTTCGAGTGAGAAACGGCGACCCGGGGCCGTGTGCTGTCCGGATGCCCGAGCCGGGCTGCCTAGCGTGCCAGTGACCGATCGGCCCCGTCTTCGTTCCCCCGGACGGGGGACGACACGGGAACTACGGATCTGAACGAAGGTGTACGCCCATGGAGGCCCCGCCGGACAACGACGTGCTGTGGGCACGCTCCCTGCACTACACGCACCCCGACGGCTCCCCCGCGCTCGGCGGAGTGTCCCTCGGCGTGCGGGAGGGCGAGATCCTCGCCGTCACCGGACCACGCGGCAGCGGCAAGACGAGCCTGCTGCACTGCCTGTCCGGGCTGGCCCGCGGCCAGCGCGGCGAGGTCTGGTTCAACAGCGTCCCCGTGCACACCATGGGACCGATGGCCCGCGAACGGCTGCGCCGCGACCGCTTCGGCTGGATCGACCCGGCCCCGGTGCTCGTCCCCGAGCTGAACGTGTGGGAGAACGCTGCCCTGCCCCTCATGCTGCGCGGCACCAGCCGACGCCGCGCCAAGGTCGCCGCCCTGGAGTGGCTGGAACGCCTCGACATCGGCGACAAGTCCCGCCTGCGGCCCTGTGAACTGACCCAGTCGGAACGCCAGCGCGTCTGCATCACCCGCGCCCTGGCGCCGGCCCCGTCGGTCCTCTTCGCCGACGAGCCGACGGCCCCCCTGCACCGCGCGGACCGCGGCCACGTACTGCGCACCCTGACCACGGCGGCCCGCTCGCACGGCATCACCGTCGTCCTGGCCACCCACGACCCCGACACCGCGGCACTCGCCGACCGCACGGTCTCCCTCCTGGACGGGCGCCGGGTGCGCACCGTCCATCTGCCGCCGGTCACCGAGTCGGAAGGCCGGGCGGCGTGCTCGCTCTCCGCCTGACCCGCAGCGCCCGTCCGGCCGTCCAACTGCGCCGCCTGCTCGTCGCGACGGCCTCGGCCGGGACCGGCTTCCTCCTGCTGAGCACCCTCGGCCACGCGCTGAGCCACCCCGGCACCACGGCGGGCTCCGCGCTCCGGCTGGCCTGGTGCACCGTGCCGCTGGCCGCCACCGTCCACTTCGCCCTCGCGGTCGCCCGCACCGACCCGGGCACCCGCCCCCGCCCCGGCCTCGCGGCCATCGGCCTGGGCCCCGCCCGCCTGATGGCGATCTCGGCGACCACGACGGCCCTGTCCACCGCCGTCGGCTCGATGCTGGCCCTGCTCCTCTTCCTCCACCTCCGCGGCGACCTCACGGGCATGCCCTTCGACGGAGCGGCGGCCTCGTTCCTGGCGGCGGACCTCCCCCTCCCCCTCCC
>NZ_JARGEF010000026.1:0-52454 GCF_033794725.1 Streptomyces sp. ID05-39B
CGTCTGCGTGGAAGACGAGGGAGGCCCGGAAGTAGGCGGCGGCGTCGCCCCCGCCGCCCCGGCCGACGCCGCCGCCTACTTCCGGGCCTCCCTCGTCTTCCACGCAGACGTCTCCGACGTGGCCGCCGCGCTGAAGGCCGACGGCGACCCCGGCTTCGTCGTCCTGGACTCCCGCTCCACCGAGTCCTGGGACCAGGGCCACATCCCCGGCGCGATCCACCTGCCCACCGCGCTCATCGCCGCGCAGGCCGAGCAGCTCCTCGACAAGAACGTGCCGGTCGTGACCTACTGCTGGGGTCCCGGCTGCAACGGCGCGACCCGCGCCGCCCTCGCGCTCGCCGAACTCGGCCACCAGGTCAAGGAGATGCTCGGCGGCTTCGAGTACTGGGCGCGTGAGGGCTTCGCGTTCGAGACCTGGCAGGGCACGGAGCGGCGCGAGGCCGACCCGCTGACCTCACCGGCGGAATCGGCGGACTGCGGTTGCTGAGCAGCGCTTCAGCCCGTCCGGCCTATGGGGACGAGACGAGGCCCCTTCAGGGCCGAAAGCGGGGTCTGAGAGCGCAGCCATCAGGGTCGGGACGGGAAGGGGCGGCGGGGGCGAGCGAACAGGGCCATGACACCCCCGGCCGCCCCCGGCGTCACAGCCGCGCCAGCTCGTCCACCAGGTCGTCCAGCCCCAGCGACCCCTGCGAAAGGGCCGCCATGTGCCACGCCTTGAGGTCGAAGGCGTCACCGTGCCGCTCACGGGCCCGCTCCCGCCCGAGCAGCCAGGCGCGTTCGCCGAGCTTGTAGCCGATCGCCTGACCGGGGATGCTCAGATAGCGGGTCAGCTCGCTCGCCACGTAGTCCCCGGGACGGCTGCTGTGCGCGTTGAAGAACTCCTCGGCCAGCTCCGGCGTCCAGCGCTCGCCCGGACGGTAGGGGGAGCCGGCCGGGATCTCCAGCTCCGCGTGCATGCCGATGTCGATGATGACGCGTACGGCCCGCAGCATCTGCGCGTCCAGATAGCCGAGCCGCTGCTCGGCGTCCGTGAGGAAACCCAGCTCGTCCATCAGGCGTTCCGCGTACAGCGCCCAGCCCTCGGCGTTGGCGCTGACCCCGCCGAGGGTGGCCTGGTAGCGGGAGAGGCTCTTGGCGACATAGGTCCACTGGGCGAGCTGGAGGTGATGGCCGGGGACGCCCTCGTGGTACCAGGTGGAGACGAGGTCGTAGACGGGGAAGCGGGTCAGTCCCATCGTCGGCAGCCAGGTGCGGCCGGGGCGGGAGAAGTCCTCCGAGGGGGGCGTGTAGTAGGGGGCCGCCGCGCCGCCGGGCGGCGCGACGCACGACTCGACCCTGCGTACCGGATCGGCGAGTTCGAAGTGGGTGCCGTCCAGCGCGTCGATCGCCTGGTCCATCAGCCCCTGGAGCCAGTCGCGGACCGCGTCGACGCCTTCGATGTGCTTGCCGTGCTCGTCGAGGTGCGCGAGCGCCACCCACGGTGTCGCGGCGCCCGGCAGGACCTTCTCCGCCTCCTTCCGCATCTCGGCGAGGAGCCGGTGGTACTCGGCCCACCCGTAGGCGTACGCCTCGTCGAGGTCGAGGTCGGTGCCGTTGTAGTAGCGCGACCAGCGGGCGTAGCGCTCCCGCCCGACGGTGTCCGGGGCGCCGTCCACGGCAGGCACGTACACGTCGCGCATCCAGTCCCGCAGTTCGGCGAGGGCGGCGTTCGCGGTCCGGGCCGCGGAGTCCAGTTCGGCGCGCAGCGCCTCGGGGCCGGGAGAGACGAAGTCCTCGAACCAGCCGCGCCCCGAGCCGTCGGTGTCGATCCATTCGGTGAGCTGTCCGACGAAGGTGACGGCCGGGCGGGGAGGCCCGTACAGCTTGCGTTCCAGACCGAGCGCCAGGGACTCCCGGTAGCCGGCCATTGCCGCCGGCACCGCGCGCAGCCGCTCGGCGATCGCCGCCCAGTCCTCGTCCGTCTCCGTGGGCGTCACGGTGAACACCTCGCGCACATGATGCGCCGGCGAGGAGAGGTTGCTGACCTCGCGCAGGCCCTCGTCGGCCTCGTGGACGGCGAGTTGGGCGGTGAGGCGCTCGCGCAGCAGGCGCGCGCACCGGCGCTCGATGTCGCTGTCCGCGCCGGGCGCGCGTTCCGCCTCGGCGAGCTTGGCGAGGGTGTCGCGCGCGAGCTGCGCGCGCGCCTCCTGGCCGGCCGGCGAGAAGTCGGGCAGTCGGCTCGAACTCTCCCGCACACCGAGGAAGGTACCGGTCACCGGGTCGAGGGCGATGAAGTCGTCGACGTAGGCGTCGGCGACCTCACGGGGCAGCGGGCTGTTGGTCTGTGACATGGGCACCATCCTGGTACGAGGCGGTGCCGCACGTCACGGCGTTTGTCCCGAAGTCGTCGGTGGGAGCAGCGGACCACAGTCCCACTGCTGGAAGATGAGCCGCGTCTCCACCCTGGCCACCTCCCGGTGCGCCGTGAACTCGTCGAGAACCAGCCGCTGGAGGTCGCTCATGTCGGCGACGGCGACATGGACGAGGTAGTCGTCGGGTCCGGTGAGGTGGAAGACCGTCAGCGCCTCCGGCAGTCCTCGGATGCGCTCCACGAACGGGCCCACCAGTTCCCGCCGGTGCGGTCTCACCTGCACGGACAGCAGTGCCTGCAGCCCTCGGCCCAGCTTGGCCGGATCGAGCCGCAGCCGGTTTCCGAGGATCACGCCGGAGCGGCGCAGCCGCGTCACCCGGTCCAGGCAGGTCGACGGTGCGAGCCCGACCTGCGCGGCGAGATCGCGGTAGGTCGTCCGGGCGTCGTTCTGGAGCAGCCGCAGCAGCTGGAGGTCCACCGGGTCGAGTACGACGGATTCGGCCATCGGCCGAACGTAGCACGGTCTACGCGCCACCAAGCCCGCCCGTTGTTCACCCTGCCGTCCATGGACTCAGCCTCAGCGAGCACTCAGGCGTACCCGGACCCGGCGGGCACGCACGCGTACGACGGCGCAGGCACGACCGGGGCGCCCCGCGCACCGGCCACCGAGGAACGTGCGTATGACGGCGTACGCATGTCCGCGCCCCGCGCACTGGCCACCGAGGCCGTGCACGCCGGCCGGGACGACCTGGCCCGACAGGGCCTGCACGCCCCGCCGATCGACCTGTCCACCACGTATCCCTCCTACGACAGCCGCGCGGAGGCCGCCCGCATCGACGCGTTCGCGGCGACCGGCGCCGAACCGGAGGGCCCGCCCGTCTACGGGCGGCTCGGCAATCCGACCGTCGCCCGTTTCGAGACCGCACTGGCCCGGCTGGAGGGCACCGGGAGCGCGGTCGCGTTCGCCAGCGGCATGGCCGCGCTGAGCGCGGTGCTGCTGGCCCGCGCCTCCCTGGGGCTGCGGCACGTGGTCGCGGTCCGCCCGCTGTACGGGTGCAGCGACCACCTGCTGACCGCCGGGCTGCTCGGCTCGGAGGTCACCTGGACCGACCCGGCCGGCATCGCGGACGCGCTGCGCCCGGACACGGGCCTGGTCATGGTCGAGTCGCCGGCGAACCCGACCCTCGCCGAGGTGGATCTGCGGGCGGTCGCGCACTCCTGCGGCTCGGTGCCGCTGCTCGCCGACAACACCTTCGCCACACCGGTGCTGCAGCGCCCCGCCGAGGACGGTGCACGCCTGGTGCTGCACAGTGCCACGAAGTACCTCGGCGGTCATGGAGACGTTCTGGGGGGTGTGGTGGCCTGCGACGAGGAGTTCGCAGGACGGCTGCGGCAGATACGTTTCGCCACGGGTGGGGTGCTCCATCCGCTGGCCGGCTACCTGCTGCTGAGGGGCCTGGCGACGCTTCCGGTCCGGGTGCGCGCGGCCTCCCTGACCGCCGCCGAACTGGTCCGCCGCCTGACCGCCGACCCGCGCGTGGCCCGCGTGCACTATCCGCGGATCGGCGGCGCGATGATCGCCTTCGAGGTGCACGGCGACCCGCACGAGGTGATCGCCGGCGTACGCCTGATCACCCCGGCCGTGAGCCTCGGCAGCGTCGACACCCTGATCCAGCACCCGGCGTCCATCAGCCACCGCATCGTGGACGCGGAGGAACGCCGGGGCGCCGGGGTGAGCGACCGGCTGCTGCGGATGTCGGTGGGTCTGGAGGACGTCGACGACCTGTGGGCGGACCTGGACGGCGCACTGAACGGGGCTTCGGTCGCCGTGAGGTGACGTTCGCCAGCGCGTGGCGGCAGCGCGTGGCCGCTGATTGTGACGGCTTGAAGGGCCCGGCAAGATGCGCGTCGCCGGGCCCTTCGAGTTCGTTGGCCTTGCCTCCGCGAGGCGGCCCGTCCGGCTCAGTCGCGGGCGGTCCGCTCCCCGAGCGGCCCGTACGACCGCCGGGCGCCGGCCGCGGCCGTGTCCAGGCGGGCGGTGATGACGAGCGTGCCCTCCTCGATCTGGTAGTCGAGGGGGAGGTCCAGGCCGCGCATGGCGGCGACCATGCCGGTGTTGGAGGCCTGCGTCACCGCGTACACGCTCTCGCAGCCCGCCTCGAGCGCCATCGCGACCAGCCGGCCGAGCAGTTCGGCGCCGATCCCGCGCCGCTGCCACTCGTCCTCGACCAGCAGCGCGACCTCGGTCTCGTCGCCGTCCCACAGCAGATGGCCGAGGCCGACGATGCGTCCCGACGGCGTCCGCACGGCGAGGGTGCGGCCGAAGCGGGGGCTGAGCAGGTGGGTGAGATAGCGGTCGGCGTCACCGACCGGCCCGTGGTAACGCATGCCCAGGGTGCGCGACGAGCAGCGCTCGTGCATCGCCTTGGCCGCCGCCAGATCGCCGGGGTCGGCCCGGCGCACGGTGATGTCATCGCCCTCCGGCAGCGTCAGCACGTCCTGGCCCGGCGGGACGCGCGGACCCAGCCGGGCGTCCAGCTCCACCAGGGCCCGCGCCCGCGCGAACTCGGTCGGGGTGAACGGCAGGTACGGCCGCTCCACGGTGATCGCTCCGCCTTCCGGTGCCCGCAGGCGCATCACGGTCTCCTCCAGGACGCCTTCCACCGGCACGCCGTCCGGCCCGCGTCCCCCGCCCCGCACCGCGGCGGGCAGTGAACGGATGGTGCAGCGGCCCAGCAACTGGCGCAGGGCGAGCGGCAGTTCGGCGGCGTCCAGGGCGGTCCGGGTGGCCAGGCCGAGGACCCGGGTCGGCGCGTCGACCAGGTCGTGGGCGTCGGCGCGCTCGATCCAGGTGCGGGAGCCGCCCGCCAGGGCCACGGCGCGGCCGATCCCGGCCGCGGGGAGCGAACCGGGTGCCCGCAGCAGGAACTCGTCCACGGTGTCCTCGCCCAGCGGGTGCGTCTGCAGGCTCAGGATGTCGACGCTGTGCTCGGCCAGCGCCGTGCACAGCGCGGCCAGCGATCCCGGCGCATCCTTCACGGTCGTCCGCATCCGCCACAGGGTGCTCTCCTGGGCGACGCCGTCGGGGAGTGCGGACGGCCCGGCCTGCGCCTCGGCGGAGGGCGGCCGGGCATCGGTATCACTGGTGGGTGGTGCCTGGCCGTGGCGTCGTGACCACCAGATGTGGAATCCGGCCGTGACGACCAGGGCGGCCGCCGAGATCGCCAGCAGCCGTGGGCCGTCCGGGCCGTGCACGACGAGGTTGGCGGCCATGTCCGCCACCGCGACCGCCGTGAACAGGGCGGCCAGCTCCACGACGTCCCGCCGCCAGTGGTGCACCGGGCGGCCGTGCTTCGCGCGCGTCACATCAGACATGTCTCGAGTCATGCCGCCACTGTGAAGGAACGGTGTTGCGTGATCACGAACAGCTTGTGACTGTCAGGTAAAGGATACAAATGTCCTTTTTATTGATTCTTCTACGTTCCCCGGGCGCGCCGACCCGGCCGAAAGTGCCGCGCACCGGGAGATGACGCCGGTGCGCGGAGCGTCTTCCACCATAAGGGAGTTCAGGTCCCGGGGATCACTGGCCGACCAGTCCCGGCTGGAGTGACCTGGTGAACAGTACGGTGCCGTCCTGCTCGTGCAGTCGCACCGTCAGCTCCCCGCTCTCGCCGTCGATGTCGGCCTCGCCGTCCCGGCAGGCGAGGGCGGGCGCCGCGCCGAGGCCGACGGGCAGGGGCAGGGCGGCGGGCGCGGCGAGCGAGCCGCGCGGGACGCCGCGGCGGCCGGGGAACGGACGAGATGACATGGGTGGGTCTCCTGGAACGGGGAACTGCCGGTGTGCACCGCCACACCTGCTGGCACACCGCAGCGCGCACGCGAACCACGGATGAGCAACTGGACGCGGCACCGCGCGGACTTGCCGGTCACCCCGCGCGCACGGCCCCCGCCAGCAGACGTACGCCTTCCCGGATTCGCGCCGGTGACAGATGCGCGTACCCGAGGACCAGCCGCACCGCCGGCCCGGCGGCGGTATCCGTGTGGCTGTACTGCGGCAGAGTGCGGACGGCGACGCCCGCGGCCGACGCGCGCTCGGCGAACCCGGCCTCGGGCCCGTAGTGGCCCGGAAGCGCCGCGATGACGTGCAGTCCGGCGGCGATCCCGGTCACGCGGGTGCCGGGGAAGTGCTCCCCGAGCGCCGCCACGAGGGCGTCACGCCGGTCGCGGTAGGCGCGCTGGCAGCGGCGCAGCTGACGGTCGTAGTCGCCGCGCTCCACGAAACGGGCGAACAGCGCCTGGTCCAGGGCGGGATGACCCAGGTCCAGGGTCCGCTTGCGCTCGACGACCTCGTCGGCCAGCGCCTCGGGCACCAGCAGCCAGCCGAGCCGCAGCCCCGGCGCGAGGGACTTGCTGACCGACCCCGTGTACGCCACCCGCTCCGGGTCCAGCCCCTGCAACGCGCCCACGGGAGCACGGTCGTAGCGGAAGTCGCCGTCGTAGTCGTCCTCCAGCACGAACCCGTCCACGGACCGCGCCCAGTCGAGCAGCCGGGTGCGCCGCCGCGCCGAGTAGGCGATTCCCGTGGGGAACTGGTGGGCCGGCGTCGTCACGACGGACCGTACGCCCGACGCCTCCAGCGGCCCGAGGGCGAGGCCTTCCTCGTCGAGGGGGAGGGGGACGGCGCTGACACCCGACGCCGCGTACAGGGCGCTGTGCTGCGGACTGCCGGGGTCCTCCACGCCGACGGCGTCGATCCCGCGCGCGTGGAGGACCAGCCCGAACAGGGCCGTCGCCTGCGCCACCCCGGAGACGACCACGAGCCGCTCCGGGTCGGCGACCACGCCGCGCCTCCGGGCGAGCAGCGCGGCCAGCGCGGTGCGCAGCCGGGGCAGCCCGCGCGGGTCCGGGTAGCCCAGCTCCTGATGGGGCAGCTCGGCCAGCACCCCGCGCTGCGCGGCGGCCCAGGCCGCCCGCGGGAACAGCGAAAGATCCGGCGTCCCGGCCACGAAGTCGGCCCGCGCGGCCGGCGAGCGCGGCGCCAGGTCACGCGCGCGGGGCGGCGCCGCGCGCACGGCGCCGCCCACCCAGGTCCCGGCGCCGCGCCCGCTGCGCAGATAGCCCTCGGCCGTCAACTGCTCGTACGCCTCAGTGATCAGCCCGCGTGACACCCCGAGGTCGGCGGCGAGGTCCCGGCTCGACGGCAGCCGGGTGCCCTGCGCGAGCCGCCCCGAGCGGACCGCCTCCCGCAGGGCCGCCTGGAGGGTGCGGCCCCGCGCGCGGGGCGGGGCGGAGACGGCGGGCAGCAGCACCTCCCACGCGGCGGACACCGAGTTCCCGCCGGAGTTCCCGCCGCTGTCCTCTTCGGCGTCCCCGCCCGGATTGGTCCCCGATGACGTCATGGAAGTGGACCTTAATCCGGGCCGCCGCGCTTCCTAACGTCACCGTCATGAACGTCACCACCACGCGCGGCTCCCTCCTCGCCGCGCTCGCCTGCGTCCTCGTCGGAGCGTCCTTCACCGCCAACAGCGTCCTGGGCGCCTACCCGTACGCCGGCGGGCAGGCCCTGCGCTACGGCCTCGCGTGCCTGCTGCTCGTGCCCTTCGCCGGCGCGGGCGCACTGCCCCGCCTGCGCGCGCTCACCGCCCGCCAGTGGGCCCGCCTCACCCTGCTCGCCGCCGTCGGCATGGTCGGCTTCAACCTCGCGGTCCTGGCCGCCGAACGCTCCGCCGAACCGGCCGTCCCCGGCGTCCTGGTGGGCTGCGCGCCCGTCGTCGTCGCCGTCCTCGTCCCGCTCATCGAGGGACGCCGCCCGCGCCGTACCGTCCTGTACGGCGCGTCACTGGTCGCCGTCGGCGCGCTCACCGTGCAGGGCTGGGGCCGGACGGACGGCGCGGGTCTCGCCTACTCGGTGTGCGCGCTGGGCGGCGAGGTCGGATTCGCGGTGCTCGCCGTGCCCGTGCTGCGGCCCCTGGGTCCGCGGCTGCTGTCGGCCACCGTGTGCGCCCTGGCCGCCGTCGAGTCCACGGCCGTGGGACTGATCCTGGACGGCGGCGGGTGGCTGCGGCGGCCGGACGCCGGTGAGGCGGCCGCGCTGCTGTGGCAGGCGGTCGTCGTCACCGTCATCGGCTTCGTGTGCTGGTACATGGGCATGCAGCGGATCGGCGCGGAGCGCGCCACGCTGTTCTCCGGCCTCATCCCGGTCGCCGCCGCCTGTACGGCCCCGCTCGTCGCAACGGGCTCCTACGGCCCCGCACAGGCCGTGGGCAGCGCCCTCGTGGGGGCCGGAGTCGCCCTGGGCGCAGGGGTGTTGAGCCGTCCCCGGGGTGTCTCAGCGGCTGCCGTCGAGCAGCACGCGCGCGACGAGCGCGGGGTCGTCGTTCATCGGGCAGTGCCCGCAGCCGGGCAGCCGCACCAGACGGGCGCGGGGGATGATCTGCTTCGCGCGGACGCCCTGGCGGCGCACCAGCAGCATGTCGCGGCTGCCCCAGGCGACGGTGACCGGGATGCCGGGGATGTCCTCGGTGAAGCGGACGGTCGCACCGGAGCGCAGGGTCTGGTCGAACCCGGTCGCCCCGGCCAGCGCCAGCGTCTCGGCGACCACGGCCTCGGGTGAACGACGCGCCGGGCGGGCGTAGATGGTGCTGGTGAGGGCGGTGCGGCCGGCCGCCGACCGGGACAGCCGCTCCACCAGAGGCAGCGGCATCCGCCGGGAGAGCTGCCGCATCGTCAGCAGCACCCCGAAGGCGTAGCGCCGCTCGGCCTCCGACCAGAACCCGGCCGGGGACAGGGCGGTGACGGACCGTACGCGTTTCTCCCGGCCGAGTTCCAGGGCCAGCAGACCGCCCAGCGAGTTGCCCCCGACGTGCGGGCGGTCCAGTTCCAGGGCCTCGCAGAAGGCGGAGAACACCGCGGTCGTCGTGGCCAGGTCGTAAGCCAGTCCCTCGGGCAGCGACGGGGACGCGCCGAAGCCGGGCAGGTCCACCGTGATCACGTCGCGCTCGGTGGCCAGGATGTCCACCACCGGGTCCCAGGCCTGCCGGTGATGCCCGATGCCGTGCAGCAGGAGCAGCGGCTCACCGCGTCCCACGCGCGCGTAGGAGACGGTGACGGGCCGCGGCCCGTCGGGGGTGGGGACCGGGAACGAGACGGTGGCGGACATGGGGGTGCTCCTCGTCTGAACAGGCGGACGCGGTACGGGCCTACGGCGGCGGGGCGGGCCGACGGCCGGTCGCGCAGACAGCTTGTCAGCAATTACTACCGACGGGTAGCCCCCGGCGGGCCCGCCGTCTGGACACGGCCCCGGGCCTCGGGATGGGATGGGAGGGTGACCGCAGACACCCTCACCGACGTCTTCGAAGAGCACCGCTCGTTCCTGCTGGGCGTCGCCTACCGCATGCTCGGACGGGTCGCCGACGCCGAGGACGTGGTCCAGGACGCATGGCTGCGCTGGGCCGCCGCCGACCGCGGCGACGTCCGCGAACCCCGCGCCTACCTGGTCCGCGTCGTGACCCGCCTCGCCCTGGACCGGCTGGCCCGCATCAAGGCCCGCAACGAGGCCTACGTCGGCCCCTGGCTGCCCGAGCCGTACGTCACCGACTTCGGCGACACCGTCCAGGACACCGCCGAACGCGCCGTCCTCGCCGACTCCGTCTCCCTCGCCGTCCTCGTCGTGCTGGAGTCGCTGTCCCCGCTGGAACGCGCGGTGTTCGTGCTGCGCGAGGCCTTCGGCTATCCGCACGCCGACATCGCGGCCGTCCTGGACCGGTCCGAGTCCGCAATCCGCCAGCTCGCCGGCCGCGCCCGCCGGCACGTCGACGAACGCCGGCCCCGCTACGACGTCGACCCCGTCCAGCGCCGCGAACTGACCGAACGGTTCCTCGCCGCCGCCGCGGAGGGCGACCTCGCAGGGCTCCTGGACCTGCTCGCGCCGGACGTGCGGCTCGTCGGCGACAGCGGCGGCAAGTCGAAGGCCCCGTTGCGGGTGCTGGAGAGCGCCGACCACGTGGGCCGCTTCCTCGTCGGCGTGACCCGCAAGAGTGTTCCCGACCTGACCGTGCTCGTACTCGAACTCAACGGCGGCCCCGCCGTCCTCGTCCTGTCCGGCGGCAAACCGGACAGCGTCCTCCAGCTCGACGTGGCCGACGGCCGCGTCCAGACCGTCTACGCCGTCCGCAACCCCGACAAGCTGCGCGCGCTGACCGCGTAGGTCCCCTCAGGCACCCACGGCCCCCCTCGGCAGCACGACGGGGGCCTTGCCGTGATGTCACGAGAACGGGCGGGTGCGAACGCCTCGTGAACCCTTCGCTGTCGGGCACCTGTCGGCTCCGCCGGGGATCGACGATTGGTCTTGACCAAGGGTGGGGGCCGTCCTATGGTCGCAGAGAAGTACAACAACCTTTAATAAACAAGGGCGCGAAAAAGCCGCCGTACCACGGCGATTGCGGAGGACAGGGTGGGGACCACGCAACTGGAATCGGTACAGGAACCGAAGTACTGGCATCTGAGGACCGTGCTCAGCGAGGCACTGGACTCGGAGTTCACCGTGGGCGAGATCCTGCCCAACGAGCGGGACCTGGCCGCGCGCTTCGGCGTCGCCCGCGCCACGCTCCGGCAGGCCCTGGAGCAGCTCGAACTGGAGGGGCGGCTCCAGCGCCGCCGCGGTGTCGGCACGACCGTCGCACCGCCCCGGGTGGGCGTCGACGTCGGAGCCGAGCGGCAGGCCTGGCCCGGCGCCTCCGAGGACGCCTGGCAGCCCGTCGACTGCACGCTCGCGGCGCCGCCGCCGGCCGTCGCCGACGCCCTGGGCACCGACCGCGACGAGGCCGTGCACATCGTGCGCCGCTCACGCGTCTCGCACGGGCAGCCCGTCGCCGCGGAACTGCTCTACGTCCCGGGCTCGTCGGTGCCCGGCCTGACCGCGATCGACGCCCCGTCCGGTGCGCCGCGCGCGCGTGCGGTACTACGCGAACTGGAGCGCCTGGAACTGGAGGGCCAGGACCGTGCGGTGGAGCTGGGCTCGGCCCGCGCGGACGACGCGAAGGAGCTCGACCGGCTTCCCGGCGCGCCCGTCCTCGTCGTCACCACCCGCTTCTTCACGCGGGGCCGCACCGCGGCACTCTCCCTGGCCACGTACCGGGCGGACACCTGCCGTCTGACCTTCGGCGCCTCGGGCAACGTGGAGATCCACCACGGTCCGCAACGCCAGGCGTCCTGACCACCCGGTGACCGCACGGCAGACCCCCTGAACGGCCTGCACCCGGTCACCCGCCGCACGAAGGAACGCGCCCCGGAAGCCTTCCGGGGCGCGCTCGCGTACCCGCCCTCGGCAGGCGCCCTCAGACACGCCCCGTCACCGTGCCCTCCACCGCGAAGAGCTGCTCCTCCACATGGTCGAGCGCCAGCCGCAGGGCCCCGGTCGCCACGACCGCCTCCCCGAGCAGGGACAGGGCCACCTTCGGCGGACGCAGACAGTAGCGGGCCAACTCCCGCCGCAGCGGCTCCAGTACGCCGTCCAGTCCCGCCGCCCAGCCGCCGATCACCACCAGTTCGGGATCGAGGGCCAGCACCAGCGCGGCCACGTCGTGCACGAGGCGCTGGATGAACCGCTCCACGGCCGCCCGCGCCTGCTGGTCGCCCTTGCGCGCCTGCGTGAACACCTCGGCGACCGCCTGCTCGTCCAGCGGATGCAGCGGTTCGTCCGTCGTGGACAGCAGCGTCTCCGGAGTCACCCCGCGCCCCAGCAGGTGCAGCGCGCCGATCTCCCCGGCCGCCCCGCCGTACCCGCGGTGCAGCCGCCCGCCGATCAGCGAACCCGCGCCCGGACTCAGCCCGGCCAGCACGAACACGACGTCGTCGGACTCGGTGGCGGAGCCCTTCCAGTGCTCGGCCACGGCCGCCGCGTTGGCGTCGTTCTCCACCAGCACCGGACACTTGAAGGAACGGCTGAGCCGCTCGCCGAGACGCAGCCCCGTCCACTCGGGCAGGGCGGTGCCCAGCCGTACGGTCCCGTCCGCCTCCACGATGCCCGGCGTGCCGACGCCGACGGCCCGAAGGGAACTGCGCGCAACCCCGGCCCGCCGCAGCAGCTCGGCGACCGCCGTCCGCAGCCGTTCGAGCCGTTCGTCGGCGGGCGCGCGCTCGTCGACGTCCTTCGCCTGCGCGCCGAGCACCCGCCCGTCCAGGTCGGCCAGCAGCACGGCCACCCGGTGCGCCCCGATCTCCAGGCCCAGCAGATGACCGGCCTCGGCCCGGAACCGGAACCGGCGTGCCGGACGCCCCTGCCGCCGGGCAGCCCCCTCCTCGGCGGCCTTCTCGACGACGAGTCCGGCGCCTATGAGGTCCTCGACGACCCCCTCGACGGTCGGCCGGGACAGCCCCGTCACCCGGGTGATCTCCGTGAGCGTCGCGCAGTCGGTGGCACGCAGCGCGTGCAGCACCACCGCGGAATTGATCCTTCGCAGCAGCGAGGGATCCCCGCCGGTCAGCCGCCCCAACGTCCGTCCTCCCAGCTATCGCGCGTGTGGGGCGGATCGTACTCGGCGCGGGGCACCCCGGCGAGCGCGGCCCGCACCCCGGTCCGCCTCACGCGCCGGTCCGGCCCGCCGAGACGAACCCCGACTCGTACGCCGTGATCACCGCCTGCGTGCGGTCGCGGGCCCCCAGCTTCGCCAGCACCCCGCTCACATGCGACTTGACGGTCTCCGTGCCGACGACCAGCCGCGCGGCGATCTCCCCGTTGGACAGTCCACGGGCCATCAGCCGCAGCACCTCGGCCTCCCGCTCGGTCAGCCGCGCCCGCTCCACCAGGTCGCGCGCCGCCCGCTTCCCCGGCCCGTCGCCGTACGAGGCGGCCAGCCGCCGGACCGACGCGGGGAACAGCAGCGACTCGCCCTCGGCGACCAGCCGCACGGCGTGCACGATCTCGGCGGGCCGGGCCCGCTTCAACAGGAACCCGTCCGCCCCCGCGCGCAGCGCCTCATACACGTACTCGTCGTTCTCGAAGGTCGTCACGACGAGGATCCGCGGCGGCCCGTCCACCGTCCGCAGCACCGCGCGGGTGGCTTCGATCCCGTCCATCAACGGCATCCGTACGTCCATGGCCACCACGTCGGGCCGCAGCCGCCGCACCAGCGGGATCACCGCCGCCCCGTCCGCCGCCTCCCCGACCACCTCGATGTCGGGCTGCGCCTCCAGCACGGCCCGCAGCCCGGCGCGCACCAGAGGTTCGTCGTCGACGAGGAGCACGGTGATCGGCATCGGGCCAGCGTAGATCAGCTCAGCGGCAGCTCCGCACGCACCTGCCAGTCGCCCTCGTCCGGTCCGGTGGACGCCCGTCCGCCGAGCAGCGCGGCCCGCTCGTGGATGCCCCGCAGTCCGCTGCCCCGGACCGGGGCCGGTATGTGCCCGGTCAGCGGATTGCGGACCTCCAGGCTGAGCACGCCGGCCGCGACCTCGATGCTCACCCGGACCGGAACGGACCCCGCGTGCCGCAGCGCGTTGGTCAGCGCCTCCTGGAGGATGCGGTAGCCCTCGCGGGACGCGGGACCGGGCACGGCCTCCAGCGCCCCGGTCAGCTCGGCGTCCACCTTGGCACCCGACGCGCGCGCCGACTCCAGCAGCCGGTCGGCGTCCGCAAGCGTCGGCCGGGCGCTCACCGGCCGCTCCGCCTCGCGCAGCACCCCGAGGACCCGCTCCAGGTCCTCCAGCGCGGCCCGGCCGGTCTCCTCGATCGCGGCGAGCGCCCGGTCGGTGAACGCCGGATCGCCCGCCGCCCGCGCCGCGCCCGCCTGCACCACGGCCACCGTCAGGGCGTGCCCGATGGAATCGTGCAGTTCGTGGGCGATGCGGTTGCGCTCCAGGAGTTGTTCGGTGCGCTCCTCCAGGGCCGCGAGCCGCTCGCTCGCCGAGGGCCCGAGCAGCCGCCGCGCGAGAGCGGTGACCCACGAGCCGAGCCCGACGACGACGCCGTACAGGGTGAGGAGGGGCAGCGGCACCAGGAGGGCGTACCACCAGTGCGGCGTCGCCTCGGCGAGCACCGGCACGTCGTGGGGCACGCGCCCACCCGCGAGGCCGGCCAGCAGGTAGGCGAGGACGGGCAGCCAGACACAGGCGATGCTGGTCACCACCCCGAGCGCCATCCGCACCTCCAGCCACACCACTGTGCGCAGCCGGTCCCGCCAGCCCGTCGCCCTGGCCACCGAGAACCCCGGGTCCCGCACGCCCGGAGACAGCAGCAACTGCGCCTGCACCCCCTCACCCGTGCGCACCGCGGGGATCAGCCCGAGCGGGATCAGGGCCAGCGCCGGCACCCACGGCTTCGACACGTCGACGAACAGCCAGACGCTCACGACCAGCATCGGCACCCACAGATGCACCAGTCGCGTGTACGTCGTCCCCCGCAGCAGCGGGCGCAGGAATCGGCCCATGCGGCCATCGTGCCAGGCACCACCGACAACGGGCCTCCCCCGGGCGGGGGAGACGGACCCCGCCGACGGGGGAGGCCGGGTACCGGACCGGGCGGCGATCGTAGGGTCATGACCAGCATCGACGTCCTCGACCTCACCAAGGAGTTCGGCCCCAGGCGAGCTGTGGACCAGCTCACCTTCCGCGTCCTGCCCGGCCGCGTCACCGGCTTCCTCGGCCCCAACGGCGCCGGCAAGTCCACCACTCTGCGCCTCGTCCTCGGCCTCGACCGGCCGACGTCGGGAACCGCCAGGATCGACGGCCGCCCCTACGCCACGCTGTCCGAACCCCTGCGCCACGTCGGGGCGTTGCTCGACGCGCAGGCTGCGCACGGCTCCCGCACCGGCCGCGACCATCTGCGGGCCCTCGCCGCGAGCAACCGCATCCCATTCCGCCGGGTCGACGAGGTGCTGGAGGAGACCGGGCTCGCGCCGGCCGCGCGCCGCCGCGTGAAGACGTACTCCCTCGGCATGCGGCAGCGGCTCGGCATCGCCGCCGCCCTGCTCGGCGACCCCGAGGTGGTGCTGCTCGACGAGCCCTCCAACGGCCTCGACCCCGAGGGCATCGTCTGGATCCGCGGACTGCTGCGCCGTCTCGCGGGCGAGGGACGCACCGTCCTGGTCTCCAGCCACCTCATGAACGAGACGGCCTCCTTCGCCGACCATCTCGTCGTCCTCGGCCGGGGCCGCCTGCTGGCCGACACCCCCATGCGGGACTTCATCGACGCGCGCGTACGGCCCCGCGTACGGGTCCGCACCTCCGACCCCGCCGCCCTGGAGAAGGCCCTCACCCGGCAGGGCCACGAGGGAGTCGCCCACGACGACGGGCACTGGACGGTGGACCACGCGCGCGTGGACGACATCGGCCGTCTCGCGTCCGAGGCCGGCGTCCCGCTGCTCGAACTGACCGCGCAGGAAGGCACGCTGGAGCAGGCCTACCTCGATCTGACCGCCGCCGAAACCGAGTTCGCTGCCGCTCCCCAGGAGGCCTGACATGGGATTCGCCCCCGCACTCCACGCCGAGTGGATCAAGATCAGCACGCTGCGGTCACAGGCCGCGACCTTGTGCGCCATCCTCCTCGCCACCGTCGCCTTCTCCCTGCTCGCCGCGGCCGACACGGAGGGAGCGGACGCCGATCCGCTGTTCTCCGCCTTCTTCGGCGTCAGCTTCGGCCAGATCGCCGCGGTGGCCTTCGGGACGACGGCGGTGGCGGCCGAGTTCCAGGGCGGCGCACTGCGCGTGTCCCTGGCCGCGGTCCCGCGCCGGGGCCGCTGGTTCGCCGCCAAGGCCACGGCGATCGCCCTGCCCGTCCTCGCCGTCGGTCTGATCACCGGCCTGCTGACCTGGGCCGTGGGGCGTGCGGCGCTCGGCGACCGGGCCGAGACGTTCGGCACGGCCGAGGGACTGCGAGCGGCCGTGGGCTGCGGGCTCTACCTCACGCTGATGGCCCTGCTCGCCGCCGGCCTGACGGCCGTTCTGCGCAGCGGGGCGGCCACGCTCGGCATCCTCATCCCGTTCCTGCTGATCGTGTCCTTCGTGGTCGGCGACATGTCCGGCTCCGACGCCGACTTCCTCCCCGACCGGGCCGGCCAAGTCGCCCTGCACGGCACGTGGGAGGGCTCGCTGGGGCCGTGGACCGGCCTCGCGGTGACCGCCCTGTGGACGGCCGCCGCCCTCGCGGCGGGAGCGTGGCGGACACAGCGCCGGGACGCCTGAGCGGGCCCGCTTACTGACGCGGCGCCAATTGTCAGTGGCGGCGGGTTTACTGGATCACATGGACATGGAGAAGTACCTCGCTCTCGCGGACGTGCTGTCCTCCCGGGGGTTTCCCGCGGAGGACTGCGCGTCGGACGTCGGCGAGGGCGGTCCCGGTTTCCATCTCGCGCCCTTAGCGGCGAGCCACGGCCTGCGGGTGGCGGACCGCGCGGTGCGCGTCGCCGAGGCGGAGCGGTTCCACGAGGACGGGGAGGTCCTGGCGGGGAAACTGACCGAGCGCTGGGGAGAGCCGTACCGCGTCGGCCTCCAGACGATCCGGCTGCGCACCGCGCAGGAGGAGATACCCGAGCCCTGGGCCCGGCTCAGCCTCCTCGTGGGGGACGTCCACCTCTGGGAGCTGCCCGCGCAGGGCCGTTGGGCCGCCCTCGGCGTCGCCGACCTCGACCAGGACGACGAGGTCCGGCTCCTCCTGCTGGTCACCGAGACCGCCCCGCCCTGACCGCACCAACCCTGACCGCACCGCACCGCGGCCCGGCCGTCAGTCCTCGGCCGCCACCCGCAGCCGAGCGAACTCCTCCGCCATCGTCGCGGCCGTCCAATGCGCGTTGAGCCCACTGGGATTCGGCAGCACCCACACACGCGTGCCCCCGATCACCCGCTCCTGCGGGCCCACCTGCGCCGTCCGGTCGTCGAACGCCACCCGGTACGCGGTCACGCCCACCACCGCCAGCCATCGCGGTGCCAGCCGGACTACCTTCTCCCGCAGCAGCTTGCCGCCCTCGCGGTACTCCTCCGCCGTCAGCTCATCCGCGCGCGCGCTCGCCCGCGCCACCACGTTCGTGATGCCGAGGCCGTACGACAGCAGTTCCCCCTGCTCGGCCGGCTTCAGCAGCCGGGGCGTGAAACCGGACAGGTGCAGCACCGGCCAGAAGCGGTTGCCCGGGCGGGCGAAGTGGTGGCCGGTCGCCGCCGTCATCAGGCCCGGGTTGATGCCGCAGAAGAGGACACGGAGGCCGCCCGCGACGACGTCCGGTACGAGACGGTCGCGGGCGGCCTCCAGTTCCGCCTGGGTGAAGCGGGTCAGAGGATCGCCCCCGGCGTGTAACCGGCGGCCTCCGGCCGCTGCTTGACGATCTCCTCGATCCGGCCGACGACGACGGCCACCTGGTCGGCCGCGGCACCCGTGAAGGACAGCTTGTCGGCCATCAGCGCGTCGAGCTGTGCGCGGTCCAGCGGGATGCGCTCGTCGGCGGCGAACTTGTCGAGCAGTTCGTTGCGCCCGGCGCCGGCCTCGCGCATCGCCAGCGCGGAGGCCACCGCGTTCTCCTTGATCGCCTCGTGCGCCAGCTCCCGGCCCACGCCCGCCCGCACCGCGCCCATGAGCACCTTCGTGGTGGCGAGGAACGGCAGGTAGCGGTCCAGTTCACGGGCGACGACGGCGGGGAAGGCACCGAACTCGTCGAGCACCGTCAGGAACGTCTCCAGCAGACCGTCGAGCGCGAAGAACGCGTCCGGCAGCGCGACCCGGCGCACCACCGAGCAGGACACGTCACCCTCGTTCCACTGGTCGCCCGCCAGTTCGCCGGTCATCGACGCGTAGCCGCGCAGGATGACCATCAGGCCGTTCACGCGCTCGCAGGAGCGGGTGTTCATCTTGTGCGGCATCGCGGAGGAACCGACCTGGCCCGGCTTGAAGCCCTCGGTCACCAGCTCGTGCCCGGCCATCAGCCGGATCGTCCTGGCGAGCGAGGAAGGCGCCGCCGCCAGCTGCACCAGCGAGGTCACGACCTCGTAGTCCAGCGAGCGCGGGTAGACCTGGCCGACCGAGGTGAACGCCTGCGAGAAGCCGAGGTGCCCGGCGATCCGCTGCTCCAGCTCCCCGAGCTTGGCCGCGTCGCCGCCGAGCAGGTCGAGCATGTCCTGGGCGGTGCCGACCGGTCCCTTGATGCCGCGCAGCGGGTAGCGGCCGAGCAGCTCCTCGACGCGCCCGTACGCCACGAGCAGCTCGTCGGCCGCGGTCGCGAACCGCTTGCCCAGGGTGGTGGCCTGCGCGGCCACGTTGTGCGAGCGGCCGGCCATCACCAGCTCGGCGTACTCGCCGGACAGCTTGCCCAGCCGGGCCAGCACGGCCACCGTACGGTCGCGGACCAGCTCCAGGGACAGCCGGATCTGGAGCTGCTCGACGTTCTCCGTGAGGTCGCGGGACGTCATGCCCTTGTGGACCTGCTCGTGCCCGGCGAGGTCGTTGAACTCCTCGATCCGCGCCTTCACGTCGTGCCGGGTGACCTTCTCGCGCTCGGCGATGGAGGCCAGATCGACCTGGTCGAGGACACGCTCGTAGTCGGCGATCGCCGAATCCGGCACCTCGATCCCGAGGTCCTTCTGCGCCCGCAGCACGGCGAGCCAGAGCTGACGCTCCAGCTTCACCTTCTGCTCGGGCGACCAGAGCGTGGCGAGCTCGGCGGAGGCGTAGCGTCCGGCGAGAACGTTGGGGATGCGGGGCTTGGCGGGAGCAGAAGTCACGTGTACGGATTCTACTGGCGATTCGTGCAGGCCAGTGCCATCGCCCTGTTCGGCGGAACCTACGAGACCCAGGTCACGCACGACCACGGCCGCCGCGGACCGGGTCACCCACGACTACCGCCGCGGTCCCTCGTACGGCAGCAGGTCGGGGCGCTTCGGGGGGAGGCCGTCGCCCGAGGAGCGACCGGTGAGGCGGCGGGCGATCCACGGCAGCAGGTACTGCCGGGCGAACCGGGCGTCGGCCACCCGGCGGGCGACCCAGGCCGGCGGCACCGTCGCGGGCATCGGCTCGCGCCACTCGGTGTCCTCGGGGTCGTACCCGAGGCCCTGCCAGACGGCCTCGGCGATCCGGCGGTGCCCCTCGGCCGTCAGGTGCAGCCGGTCCACGTCCCACATCCGCGGGTCGCCCAGGGACGGGGCGCCGTACAGGTCGACGACCAGTGCGCCGTGCCGGGAGGCGAGGTCGTCGACGCAGGCGAACAGCTCCTCCATGCGCGGCCGGAAGCGCTCCAGGACCGGGCCCTGCCGGCCGGGGCTGCGCATCAGCACGAGCTGCTTGCAGGACGGGGCGAGCCGCTCCACCGCCTCCGTCAGCAGGTCCCGCACCCGGACCATGTCGCACTTGGGGCGCAGCGTGTCGTTGAGGCCGCCGACCAGGGTGATCACGTCGGCGCCCATGGTGGCCGCGACCGGCACCTGTTCCTCGACGATCTGGCCGATGAGCTTGCCGCGCACCGCGAGGTTGGCGTAGCGGAAGCCGGGGGCGTGCACGGCCATCCGGCCGGCGAGGAGGTCCGCCCAGCCGCGGTAGGTGCCGTCGGGCAGCAGGTCCGACATGCCCTCGGTGAAGGAGTCGCCGACCGCGACGAGGCTGGAGTGCGGGGGAGTGGTGTTCGTCTGCATGGCGTCAGCGATGGTAACCCGCACGCCATACCCAGCGGTCGGTCACCCCCCGCCGCCCGGTCTCAGGCCCGCTGCCCGAACAGCTCCCGCAGCACGTCCTCCATGGTGACCAGCCCGGCGAGCCGCCCGTCGGAGCCGAGCGCGGCCGCCAGGTGGGTGCGGCTGCCGCGCATCGCGGTGAGGACGTCGTCCAGCGGCGTCGTCTCCCGCACCCGGGCGATGGGCCGCAGGTCCCCCACCCGGAACGGCTCGTCCCGCGGCGAGGCGTCCAGCGCGTCCTTCACGTGCAGGTAGCCGACGATCCGCCGCCCCTCGTCCACCACGGGGAAACGGGAGAACCCGGACTCGGCGCCAAGCCGTTCCAACTCCTCCGGGGTGACGCCCACGCGCGCGTAGACGACACGCTCCAGCGGCAGGACGACGTCACGCACCGGGCGTCGCCCCAGCTCCAGGGCGTCGTGCAGCCGTTCCTGGGCGCGGTCGTCGAGCAGGCCCGCCTCGCCGGCGTCCCGCACGATCTGGGCCAGTTCCGCGTCCGAGAACGTGGCCGTGACCTCGTCCTTCGTCTCGACGCGCAGCAGCTTCAGCAGGACGTTGGCGAAGGCGTTGATGGTGAAGATCACCGGCCGCAGTCCGCGGGACAGCGCGACCAGCGGCGGTCCGAGCAGCAGCGCGCTGCGCACCGGCTCGGCGAGCGCGATGTTCTTCGGCACCATCTCGCCGAGCAGCATGTGCAGATACGTCGCCAGGCTCAGCGCGATCACGAACGACACCGCGTGGCCCGCGCCCTCGGGGACGCCGACCGCGTGGAACACCGGCTCCAGCAGGTGCGCGATCGCCGGTTCGGCGACCACACCGAGGACCAGGGTGCACAGCGTGATGCCGAGCTGGGCCGCGGCCAGCAGCGCGGACACGTGCTCCAGCCCCCACAGCACGCTCTTGCCGCGCCGGTCGCCCTGTTCGGCGTACGGCTCGATCTGGGAGCGGCGGACGGAGATCAGCGCGAACTCGGCGCCGACGAAGAAGGCGTTGACGACCAGGGTCGCCAGGCCGATGAGCAGCTGGACGGCGGTCACCGGTCCGCTCCTTCCGCGGGGTTCCTGGTGAGCGGGGCGTGCAGCAGGACGCGCGCGGCCCGGCGCCCGGACGCGTCGACGACGTCCATGCGCCAGCCGGCCACGTCCACGCTGTCGCCGACGGCCGGGATACGGCCCAGCTCGGTGGCGACGAGGCCGGCGAGGGTCTCGTAGGGGCCCTCGGGGGCGTGCAGCCCCACTCGGGCGAGCTGGTCGGTGCGGGCGGCGCCGTCGGCCGAGTAGGTCTGGCGGCCCTCGTCGTCGGTGCCGGCGCGGGCCAGGTCGGGCGTCTCGTGCGGGTCGTGCTCGTCGCGGACCTCGCCGACGACCTCCTCGACGATGTCCTCCAGGGTCGCCACGCCCGCGGTGCCGCCGTACTCGTCGATGACCACGGCCATCGTCCGCTTGCCGGAGAGGCGGTCCAGGAGCCGGTCCACGGTCAGGGACTCGGGGACCAGCAGGGGTTCGCGCATCAGCTCGGCGACGGGCACACGCGCGCGGTTCTCCGCGGGCACGGCCAGGACGTCCTTGATGTGCGCGGTGCCGACGACGGTGTCCAGGCCGCCGCGGTACACCGGGAAGCGGGACAGGCCCGTCGCCCGGGTCGCGTTGGCCACGTCCTCGCAGGTGGCCTGTGCGTCGAGGGCGATCACCTGCACGCGCGGGGTCATCACGTTCTCGGCGGTGAGGTCGGCCAGGTTCAGGGTGCGCACGAACAGCTCGGCGGTGTCCGCCTCCAGGGCGCCCTGCCGGGCCGAGTGCCGGGCCAGTGCCGCCAGTTCCTGGGGGCCGCGGGCGGAGGCCAGCTCCTCGGCGGGCTCCAGGCCGAACCGGCGTACGACCCGGTTGGCGGTGTTGTTGAGGTGGCTGATGAACGGCCGGAAGGCGGCGCTGAACCAGCGCTGCGCGTTGCCCACCCGCTTGGCCACGGCCAGCGGGCTGGAGATCGCCCAGTTCTTCGGCACCAGTTCGCCGACGACCATCAGGAACACCGTCGACAGCGCCGTGCCCAGGACCAGGGCGACCGTACTCGCCGCCGTGCTCGACAGACCGAGGGACTCCAGCGGGCCGGAGATCAGCTTGGCGATCGAGGGTTCGGCGAGCATGCCGACGACCAGATTGGTGACGGTGATGCCGAGCTGGGCGCCGGAGAGCTGGAAGGTGAGGTTGCGGACTGCCTTGAGGGCGCCGGCCGCGCCCCGCTCGCCGCGCTCCACGGCCCGTTCCAGTTCGCCGCGTTCGACCGTGGTCAGCGAGAACTCCGCGGCGACGAAGGCACCGCAGGCGAGCGACAGCAGGATCGCCACCAACAACAGGAGCAGTTCCATCACCGGTTCACCTCCGTCCCATGATCGGACAGGGCAGGCAGGATCGCGCGGTGTCGGATACTGGGAGGCTCGCCCATGGGCGGACGCTCACACCTTTCGAGAAGTCGGTGAATCGATGAGGGGACCGCATCGATGACTCGGACCGTACGGATGAGGGGACCGTAGGGTCCGTACGGCCCCCTCATGGTAAAGGATCGGCAAAGGGTGTCGGTTCGCCCCCGGCATGGCCGGTCGCTCCCGGGTCAGCCGGTCAGCGGCTTCACCCAGCGCCGCCACTTCTCCTCCGGCGTGTACCCCGCCGCCCGCCACGCATGGTGGGCCGTCTCGTTCCGGGTCAGCACCATCGCGTCGGCGCGCCGCCCGCCGAGCCGGACGAACCGTTCCTCCGCCGCGGCGAGCAGCGCCGAGCCGATGCCCTGGCGGCGGTACGCCGGATGCGCCGCGAGCCGGTAGAGGTGGCAGCGCCAGCCGTCGAACCCGGCGATGACCGTGCCGACCAGCTCACCGCCGCGCTCCGCGAGGATCAGCGCGCCGGGGTCGCGAGCGACGAGCCGCTCCACGCCGTCGCGGTCGTCGCTGATGCTCGTGCCCTCGGCGGCCGTCTTCCAGAAGGCCAGCACGGTGTCGAGGTCGTCGGGCGTCGCGGCCCGTATCCGCAGATCAGACATGGGCAGATCCCATCACGCGCGGCACACCGCGACGCGGAATTCCACCATCCGGACGGCCGCGGCCCCCTGCGCACCGGGACGGCCGACCGGGCCTCGGGGCGTCGCGGCCCACGCGCCGGAGGCCCGGTCGGCCGAGCGCTCCCTCACTCGTACGCGATCCCGGGCAGGGGGACCGAGCCCCTCACCCGCGCCCGACCTGAGGCGGGGGACCGCGCACGGCCTCGCGCCCGTCACTCGTGCGCGATGGCCGCCAGCACGTTCATCCGCGAGGCCCGCAGCGCCGGCAGCAGGGCCGCCACCACGCCGACCACCGCCGAGCCCACGACGACCGCGACGATCGTCGTCCACGGGATCGCCAGTGCCTTCATGCCCTGCAGGGCCAGCACCTGCTGGGTGCACACGCCCCACACCAGTCCCAGCGCCACTCCCAGGACCGCGCCGAACACCGCGATCACCACCGACTCCAGCCGGATCATGCGGCGCAACTGCCGCCGGGACAGCCCGATCGCCCGCAGCAGTCCGATCTCCCTGGTCCGCTCGACCACCGACAGTGCGAGGGTGTTGACCACGCCCAGCACCGCGATCACGATCGCCAGGCCGAGCAGCGCGTACACGAGGTACAGCAGCACGGCGATCTGGTCGTGCACCAGCTCCTTGTAGTCCGCCTGGTCACGCGCCTGCACCTGCGGATAGGGGTCGAGGGTCCGCTCCAGCCGGGGCCTGAGCTGGTCCGCGTCGGTGCCGGCGGCCGCGTTGACGTACAGCACGGAGTCCTGCCCGCCCGGCACGTACTTCTCGACGGTGGCGATGCCGAAGAACAGGCCGCCCTGCATGCCGAATCCCTCGGCGGCGTCCTGGTCGGTGAGCGCGCCCACCCGGAACGAGGCGGTCCGTCCGCCGGGGAACTCGACGGGCAGGACGCTGCCGACCCGCACGCCGTGGTCCTCGGCGAAGTCGACGTCCATGGCGATCGCCCCGTCGGCCAGCGCGGCGGCCGTGTCCCCACGCGCGTACGTCACATGGGCGACCTCGTCGACCTGGCCGTCGTACCCGGCGGCGGTCGTCTTGACGCGCTCGCCGTCGGGCAGGCGCACGGCCACCGGCGCGAACCGCTGGCGTACGACGAGGCCGACGCCGTCGGTGTCGCGGACCCGGTCGGTGACCTCCTGGGAGAAGGGGGTGAGGTTGGTGTTCTGGATGACGAAGTCGGCGCCCAGGGTGTCGTCGATCTGCTGGTCGAAGGACTTCGACATCGAGGCGCTCGCCACCGACATGCCGCCCACCAGGGCGAGGCCCACCATCAGCGCGGCGGCGGTGGCGCCGGTGCGGCGCGGGTTGCGCAGGGCGTTGCGCTGGCTCATCCGGCCGATCGACCCGAACAGGGCGGGGAAGGCCCCGCCGAGCACCTGGATCACCGGGCGGACGAGCAGTGGGCCCGCGACGACCGTCGCGATCAGGGTGAGGACGACGCCGAGGCCCAGCAGGGAGGCCGCGGACGCGGTCTCCGACGCGGTCACGCAGCCCACCAGGGCCGCCACGCCCAGGGCGCCGACGACGGCCCCGACCACCGCGCGCACCCTCAGCGGCCGTCCCACGCCGGCGACGTCCGCGTCCGCCAGGGCCGCCATCGGCGACACCGTGGCCGCGCGGCGGGCCGGGAGGTAGGCGGCCACGAAGGTGACGCCGACGCCGACGGCGTACGCCGAGACGGGGGTGACCCAGCCGATGACCATCTCGGCGGTGTTGAGGTTCATGCCGAAGGCGCTCATGAGGCGGATCAGGCCCGCCGCCAGGCCGATGCCGGCCGCGAGGCCCACCGTGGAGCCGACCAGGCCGAGCAGCAGGGCCTCGGTGAGGACCGAGCGCCGTACCTGGCGTCTGTCGGCTCCCAGGGCGCGCAGCAGGCCCAGTTCGCGGGTGCGCTGAGCGATCAGCATCGAGAAGGTGTTGACGATCAGGAACACGCCCACCAGCACGGCGATCCCGGCGAATCCGAGCATCACGTACTTGATGACATCGAGGAACCCGCCGAGGTTCTCCGCCGCCGACTTGGCCTGCTCGTCGGCGGTGCGCACGTCGTAGGGACCGGAGCCGAGCGCGGCGGCGATCCGCTTCTTCAGCTCCGCGTCGGTGACGCCGTCCGCCGCCTCGACGGAGACGCTCGTGGCCAGGTCCGCCGAACCCAGCAGCCGGGTCGCGGCGACCTCGGGGTCGAGGAAGACCAGGGCGGCGCCGGGGTTGGTGGTCCTGAAGGTGGCGATGCCGACGACCTCGACCCGGAACGAGCCCGGCTGGGCCATCACGGTCAGCGTGTCACCGGTCTTCACGTGCTTCTTGTCGGCGGTGTCGGCGTCGAGCACGGCCTCGCCCGCGCCGCGCGGGGCGTGTCCGGAGGTCAGTTCCACCGGGCTGCGGTCGGTGAGGTACCAGTCGGTGGCGATGGTGGGCGCGCCGGTGGTCGGTCCCACGGACCTGTTCGCGCTGTCGACGACGGTGATGTTCTGCACGCTCACGTCGGCGTGCGCCGAGGACACCCCGGCGACGGCGGCCACCCGGCCGGTGAGCGCGGCGGGCAGGGTCTGGACGGCGCCGGTCGGCACGGAGGAGTCGAGGTCGTCGCGCGGTTCCACGGTCACGTCGGCCGAGGTGGACGCGAACAGGCGGTCGAAGGTGCGCGTGACCGTGTCGGAGAAGATCAGGCTGCCCGCGACGAACGCCACCGACAGCACGACGGCGAGGGCGGACAGCAGCAGCCGCCCCTTGTGCGCCAGGAAGCTCCGCAGCGTCGCCTTCAGCACCTGTTCAGTCCTCCTCGGGGGCCGCGCCCGCCTGGGCGCGGATCAGGTCGAAGCGCTTCATGCGCTCCAGCACCGCCTCGGCCGTGGGCCGTTGCATCTCGTCCACCAGCCGGCCGTCCGCGAGGAAGAGCACGAGGTCGGAGTGGGTGGCGGCGCCGGGGTCGTGGGTGACCATGACGACCGTCTGGCCCAGGTCGTCCACCGCCTGGCGCAGGAACGCGAGAACCTCCAGACCGGCGCGCGAGTCCAGGTTGCCGGTCGGCTCGTCGGCGAAGATCAGCTCCGGGCGGGAGGCGAGTGCGCGGGCGCAGGCCACGCGCTGCTGCTGCCCGCCGGAGAGCTGGGACGGCCGGTGCTTCAGGCGGTCGCGCAGGCCGAGCGTGTCGATCACCTGGTCCAGCCACTTCTGGTCCGGTTTCTGGCCGGCGATGTCCATCGGCAGGGTGATGTTCTCGACCGCGTTGAGCGTCGGAATGAGATTGAACGACTGGAACATGAACCCGATCCGGTCGCGCCGGAGCCGGGTCAGCTCCCGTTCCTTCAGGCCTGTGATCTCGGCGTCGCCCAGCCACACCTGTCCCGCGGACACGGTGTCGAGTCCGGCCAGGCAGTGCATCAGCGTGGACTTTCCGGAGCCCGAGGGCCCCATGACCGCGGTGAAACGCCCGCGGACGATGTCCACGTCCACCGAGTCCAGGGCGAGCACGGTCGTCTCGCCCGAGCCGTACGCCTTCGTCAGACCCCGGGCGCGCGCCGCCAGGTCCTCGGCCGAGGCCAGACCGGGGGCGTGCTGCGCAGCAGGTGTGGACAAGGCTGCCTCCTCGCTCGCGTGGACGTGCCGGGTCTCGTCGTCCCGCCCGAGCGTAGTGTGACGGGGCGCACACCCGGTATCTCTTTTCCCCGCGAGTCCGCCCTTGCCGGTGCTAGCGGTTCGGCGCTAGCTTCGAGGTATGGCGAAGACCCAGCTGAACGTACGCGTCGACGAGGGCACGGCCAAGGCCGCCCGCGAGCGCGCCACCGCGCGCGGCATGAGCGTGAACCGCTACATCGAGGAGCTGGTCAGGCAGGACGCCGGCGAAACGGGCCACACGTTCGTCGAGGCCGCCGCCGACTTCATGAAGCAGTACGAGAACGTGTTCGCGGAGGAGTTCGGCGCGGCCCGCGAGGGCGGCACCCACGAAGGTCGCCGCTGACCCCTTGAGCGACCTCACGATCGACCTCGCATGGCTCCTGATGATCGCCGAACAGAAGACACCCGGAGACCCCCAGGTCACCGACTGGGGAGCCCTGGTGGCGGCGGTGGCGCGCCATGACGCCCAGATCTTCGACGTCCCCGTGTACGACTCGCCGCACGCCCGCGCCGCCTCGCTCCTCCAACTCCTGCTCCACGTCCCGGCGCTGGAGCGATCGAACGCCCTCTTCGCCTGCGCCGTCGCCTACGCGTACCTGGTGGCGAGCGGCGCGAAGGTCGTGACCTCGCCCGAGCAGGTCCGCGACCTGGCCCGGCTGGTCAAGAGCGGCGAGGCGTCGGTGTACGACATCACGCAGGAACTGCGCCGGTGGAGCCAGTGAACGGCAACGCCCCGGGCGCATCCCGCGCCGGAAGCCTCTGACGGTCGACAGCCCCTAACCCCGCGTCCCGTCGGCGACCGGCCGCCAGGCCGTGCCCAGCCTGCAGTACGACGCCGGCAGGACCGGCCCGTTCTCCGGCACCAGCAGCCGCCGGTAGGGGCCGATTTCGAACCCGGCCCCGCGCAGTGCGCCCACCGGGTCGCGGGAGAGATGGCAGCCGCCGCTGACCAGCGGCCACACCGTCCGGTCCAGGGCACGCTGGGTGAAGACCATCGCCGGGCCGCCGCCCCTGCCGTGCTCCAGGAACCGGACCTCGCCACCGGGCCGCAGCACCCGCCGCACCTCGGCGAGGGCCCGCGGCAGGTCCCGGACGCTGCACAGGACCAGTGAGAGCACCGCCGCGTCGAAGGCCTCGCTCTTGACCGGCAGGGCCTCGGCCGCGCCCGGCGCGACATCGACCGGCACCTCGGCCCGCAGGGCGGCCTCCACCGCCAGCGTGCGCAGCAGCCGCTCCGGTTCGATCGCGACGACCTCGGAGACCGTAGGCGGGTAGTGGGCGAAGTTCAGGCCGTTGCCCGCGCCGATCTCGATGACGCGGCCGGAGAGCCCCGCGAGCAGCCTGCCGCGCAGTGCGGCCAGGCCCCCGCGGGTCTCCGCGGTCACGCTGATCCGGGCGTAGCAGCGCGCGAACAGCGGGTGGTGGACGGGATCACCGGGCACCTTGCCGGAGCCGGTGGACCGTAGCGGCATGGCGACCTCCCGGGCAGGACGGGCCTACCAGGATTGTCCCCCGTACGGGCCCGCCGCACCCCCGCTGACGCACATCGGTGTCACTGGACGAAGGCACGCACCTGTTCGTAGATGCCGGGGTCGTTGTTGGTGTCCGTGTGGGACACGCACCCGACGCCGACATTGGCCGCCCCGCTCAGCAGTGCCGAGGAGTCCGGGTTGATCGCCTCGTCGCAGTTCGACCAGTAGCTCGCGTAGGTCACGGCGCCCGGCGTCTCGTCGCCGGAGTTCAGCGCGGCCAGGAACGAACTGCCGGTCTGCATCTCCGCGCACGAGGTGTAGAGCCACGCGCACAGCGAGGCGGTGGACGTGCCGTGGTTGGTGCCGGCGACGGAGACGAAGTCGTCCACGTACGCCGTACCGCCGAGGTTCTTCAGGTAGTAGCGGGAGCTGAGCGCGCCCATGGAGTGCACGACGAGGTCCACCTTGGTCGCGCCGGTGCGCGCGAGGACGTTCTGGATCTCGGTCGCCAGTTGCCGGGCGGTGGTGACGTTCGACTGGGACCAGCTGTACGACCAGGCGTCCAGCTCGGCGGCCGTGTAGCCGTCCGCCTTGAAGTTCGCGACCCAGTCGTTCCAACTGCTCGCGGAACTGCTGATGCCGTGGACGAGGACGACCGGGTTGCGCGTCGCCGCGTGTGCGGGGGGAGCGGCGAAGGAGAGTGCCAGAAGGAGCGAAGAGACCGCGGCCGAGAGGACCGCGGCGATGCGACGCTTGCCGCGCTGCATGATGCCTCCTGAAACGGGTGGGGTTGTCAGGAGTGTCCGGCCGGGTCTACGCGCGCCGCATCGGTGTAATCGCCGGTCTTTACGGTTCAAGTAACCCATCGGTAACGTGATGTGGGTGGTGACTCCGGTGAACCCCCCACCTCTTGACCGCACTTCGCCACCGACGCTCGCCGACGCGTGGCCGCGCCCGGCCTCCGCGCTCCCCGAGCGCGTCCGGACCAGGGTCCTGCGCCTGGTGTACGGCGATCCGCGCGCCGCCGCCTCTCTCGCCGCGCGGCTCACCGAACGGCAGGCCGCCGGCCTCGACCCGCTGCCCGTCGAACCAGCCGACCTCGCCCCCGAGTTGCTGCGTGCCCGGCGCCGGGCGCTGCGGGCCCTGCCCGACGACACCCGCCTGCTGCTCCTGCTCGCCGCCGCCGACCAGTACCCGGTCGCCACCCACGCGTTCCTGCGTGCCGTCGCCGCCGCCCGCCTCGACACCCGCTGCCTGGAGTCCGCCGAGACGGCCGGACTCGCCCACGCCGCGGCGGGCGGGGTCCGCTTCGCCGACCCCTGGACCCGGATCGCCGCGTACGAGTCGGCGGGCCCGGCCGACCGGCGCGACGTCCACCGGCTGCTCGCCCGTGTCCTGCACGGCTCGGGCGAGACGGCCCGCCGCTCCTGGCACCGGGGCGCCGGCGCCCTCGGCCCCAGCGGGAGGCTCGCGGCCGAGCTGACGGCGGCGGCGGACCGGGCCCGCGACGCCGGCGACCCCGCACTGTCCGGTGCCCTCACCGAACGCGCCACCGCCCTCACCCCGGACCCCCGCCATCGCTCCGGCCTGCTGGCGCGGGCCGCCGTCGACGCCTGGGACGCGGGCGACGGCGACCGGGCCCGCGCCCTGGCCGCCCGCACGCATGCCGAAGCCCTGCACGGCGTGCTCGCCCTGCGCACCGGACACGCCGGGGAGGCGTTCGACGCGCTGACCGCGGGCGCCGCCCAGGCGGCGGCGGGCAAAAGACCCTCGGCGCGGTCCGAGGAGCACGCCGGACACCTTCTCGCCCGCGCCACCGAAGCCGCCGTGTACACCGGCGACCTGCGCCGCTGCCGCGAGGCCGTCCGCCTCGCCGGACGCCTCGGCATCGACCCCCCGGGGGTGCTCGGCGGACTCGCCGCGGCCGTCGAAGGGCGCTACGCGGACGCCCGCGACCTGCTCGGGGCCACCGCCGGACGGTGCGGCCCCGGCGGCGACCCCACCCTCCTCCTGCACGCCGGGATCGCCGCCCTGCTGCTCGGCGACCATCCCCGCGCCGCCACCGCCACCCACCGGTCGGCCGCCGCGGCCCGCGCCCGGGGACTCGTGCCGCCCGTCTCCCAGGCGGCGGAGTTCCGCGCCTACGCCGACTTCTGGACCGGCCGGCCCCGCGCCGCCGAGGCCGCCGCCCTGGACGCGCTGCGCCAGGCGAGGGTCACCGGGCAGGACAGCGGCGCCTGTCATCTGCAGGCCGCCCTCGCGATGTTCGCGGCCCTCGCCGGCGACACCGACCTGTGCCGCGAACGGGCCGCCGCCGCCCGCGGATACGCCCTCGCGCACGGCCTCGGTCTGCCCGCCGCCCTCGCCCAGTGGGCGCTCGCCTTCCTCGACCTCGGCCACGGCCGCCACGACGCCGCCGCGGCCCGCCTGCGCGCCCTGGCCGGAGCCGGCCCCGGCCACGGGCACCGCGCGATCCGCCACCTGGCCACCCCGCACTACGTCGAGGCCGCCGTCCACACCGGCGACACCCGCGTGGCCCGCGCCGCGCACGCCGACTACGACCGCTGGGCCAACGCCGTCCGCAGCCCCGACGAACTGGCCCTCAGCGCCCGCTGCCGGGCCCTGGTCACCCCCGGCGCCGACGCCGTCGAGCACTACCGCAGCGCCCTCGACCTCCACGCGCAGGGCACGCGCGCCGTCGAACGCGCCCGCACCGAGCTGCTGTTCGGCGGCGCCCTGCGCAGGCTGCGCCGCCGCACCGAGGCCCGCGAACGGTTGCACAGCGCCCTGGAGTCGTTCGAGTCCTTCGGCGCCCCGCACTGCGCGGACCGGGCCCGCGCCGAACTCCGTGCCCTCGGCGCCCCCGCCACCACCGGCCGCCCGTCCGAGAGCCCCCGGGCGAGCCTGACCGCCCAGCAGCTACGGGTCGCCCTCATGGCCGCCGAGGGCGCGACGAACCGCGAGATCGCCGTCCGCCTCGCCCTCAGCCCCCGCACCATCGACCACCACCTGCGCGGCGTCTTCAACCGCCTGGGCATCCGCTCCCGCATCGAACTCGTCCGACTGCTGGCCGAGGGAGGCGACTAGGGCGTGTTTCGAAAGTCCCGCCTGCCGGGCGACGCCTGGCACGCACGCTCGCCGCGTTGTCGGGATCATCCCGATACAACCAGTATCGGGACGACCCTCCGCCTTGCGATCGCACGCACCAGACGCCGCCCGGCCTGCCCTTCGGGCAGACGACGCTACTTTCGAAACACGCCCTAGGGCGTGCGGGACCAGCTCCACCGCTCGGGCTCGGTCCGGCTCCGGAACGTCTCCGCCTCCCACGTCCCGTCCAGCCGTGAGGCGAGCCAGCCGGGCGCGGCCGTACGGAACGCGGCGGGCGCGAGCGATCCCGAACCGGCGGGCAGCGCGCCGAGCAGCGGGGCCCCGGCGATGTCGGGCAGGTCGCTGACATTGCACCGCATCGCCAGATCGGGCGAGTCGGGCCATGACCCGATCACCACCCCCAGCAACTCCAGGCCGCGCGACCGCAGTTCACGGGCCGTCAGGTCGGTCGTGTTGAGCGTGCCCAGACCCGCCGACGCCACCACGAGCACCGGCGCCCGCAGCATCTCCGCGGCGTCGGCCAGCGTGCCGCCCGCCTCGTCGAACCGCACCAGGAGCCCGCCGGCCCCCTCGACGAGGACCAGGTCGTGCTCGGTGGCCAGCTTCGCCGCCGCGTCGGCGACCTCACGCGGCCGCACCGGCACCATCCCCGCCCGCAGCGCCGCCGTCGCGGGCGCCAACGGCTCCGGATACCGGGCGAGTTCGGAGGTGGTGACCGCGCCCGCCAGCCGCGCGACCTCGTCCGCGTCACCGCGCTCGTCGGGCCGTACGCCGGTCTGCGCGGCCTTCAGTACGGCCACCGAGCGGCCCGCCGCGAGGGCGGAGGCGGCGACGGCCGCGGTCGTGACGGTCTTGCCGACCTCCGTGCCCGTTCCCGTGATCACCAGGATCGGCATGTTCATCCCTCCCGTGCCACCGCGCACACCGCCCGCGCGATCCGTGCCACGTCCTCGTCGCCGGTGACGTACGGCGGCATCGTGTAGACGAGGTCGCGGAACGGCCGCAGCCAGACGCCCTCGCGCACGGCGGCCTCGGTGGCGGTCCTCATGTCCACCGGGTGGTCGAGCTGGACGACCCCGATCGCGCCGAGCACCCGTACGTCCTTCACGCCGGGCAGGTCCACGGCCGGAGCGAGCCCCTCGCGCAGGCCCGTCTCGATCCGCCGGACCTCGGCGAGCCAGTCCTGTCCGAGGAGCAGCTCGATCGAGGCGCAGGCGACCGCCGCGGCCAGCGGGTTGCCCATGAACGTCGGACCGTGGGCCAGCACCGGCACCTCGCCCCGCGAGATGCCGTCGGCCACCCGAGGTGTGCACAGCGTCGCCGCCATCGTCAGATAGCCGCCGGTCAGCGCCTTGCCGACGCACATCACATCCGGGGTCACCCCGGCGTGGTCCGCCGCGAACAGCGCGCCAGTGCGCCCGAAACCGGTTGCGATCTCGTCGAACACCAGCAGCACGTCATGCGCGTCGCACGCCTCGCGCAGCACCTGCAGATACGCGGGGGAGTGGAACCGCATCCCGCCCGCGCCCTGCACCACCGGTTCCACGATCACCGCGGCCAGCTCGTCGGCGTGCCGCCCGATCGCCGCCCGCAGCTCACCGGCGTACGCCTCGTCGTACTCCGCGGGGGGCGGGCCGACGAAGACCTGCCGGGGCAGGACCCCGGTCCACAGGTCGTGCATCCCGCCCTCGGGGTCGCACACGGTCATCGGCTGCCAGGTGTCGCCGTGGTAGCCGCCGCGCCAGGTCAGCAGCCGCTGCTTGCGGGGGTGGCCCAGCGAGCGCCAGTACTGGAGGCACATCTTCACCGCGACCTCGACCGACACCGACCCGGAGTCGGCGAGGAACACATGCTCAAGACCCTCGGGCGACATGTCGACAAGCAGCTTCGCCAGCCGGACGGCGGGCTCGTGGGTGAGCCCGCCGAACATCACATGGCTCATCCGCCCGACCTGGGACCGCGCGGCCTCGTCGAGCACCGGGTGGCCGTAGCCGTGGATCGCCGACCACCAGGACGACATGCCGTCGACCAGTTCGCCCGAGCCGTCCGCGAGCCGCAGCCGCACCCCGCTCGCCGACTCCACGACGAGCGGGTCCACCCTGCCCGGCATCGGACCGTACGGATGCCACACGTGCCGCCGGTCCAGATCCAGCAGCTCGGACACGGCCCCCTCAGGCATTGGGAGCGAGGTCCGTACCGGCGCCCCGGCGACGGACGGCGACCAGGTCCGTACGGGCCTCGTTCGCCGGCGCCGCGGGAACCGACCCGCAGACACCGCCGCCGTCCTCGTGGGACCCGCAGACGCCGCCGCCGTCCTCGTGGGACCCGCAGACACCGCCGCCCTGGTGCGAACCGCAGCCGCCTGCGGCCTCGTGGGACCCGCAGCCGGCACTCGCCCGGTGCTCCGGCAGGGTCACCTCGCCCGCGCCCTCCACCTCGAACCCGGCGTCCGCGATCATGTCGAGGTCGGCCTGTCCGGCCTGGCCCTCGGTGGTGAGGTAGTCGCCGAGGAAGATGGAGTTGGCCAGGTTCAGCGCGAGCGGCTGCATCGAGCGCAGATGGACCTCACGGCCGCCCGCGATGCGCACCTCCACGTCCGGGCAGACGAACCGCACCATGGCCAGGATGCGCAGACAGCGCTGCGGGGTGAGGTTCCACTCCGTGGCCAGCGGGGTTCCCTCGACCGGGATCAGGAAGTTCACCGGCACGGAGTCCGGGTCCAGTTCGCGCAGCGAGTAGACGACGTCGACCAGGTCCTCGTCCGACTCGCCCATGCCGGCGATCAGCCCCGAGCAGGCCGAGAGACCGGCCGCGTGCGCCTTTTGCACCGTGTCCACCCGGTCGGCGTACGTGTGGGTGGTCGTGATGTCCGCGTACGTCTCCTCGGACGTGTTCAGGTTGTGGTTGTAGGCGTCCGCGCCCGCCTCGCGCAGCCGCTCCGCCTGACCGTCGGAGAGCAGGCCCAGGCAGGCGCACACCTCGACGCTCTCGTGCTGGTCCTTGATCGTCCTGATGGTCTCGGAGACCCGGTCGACATCCCGGTCGGTCGGGCCGCGCCCGGACGCCACCAGACAGACGCGCTTTGCGCCCCCGGCCAGCCCCGCGGCGGCGGCCCGCGAGGCCTCGTCGGGCTTGAGCCAGGTGTACTTGAGGATCCCGGCCGTGGAGCCGAGTCGCTGGGAGCAGTAGGAGCAGTCCTCCGGGCACAGGCCCGACTTCAGGTTGACGAGATAGTTGAGTTTCACCCGTCGCCCGAACCAGTGACGGCGCACCTTTCCGGCCGCGGCCACCACGTCGAGCAGGTCGTCGTCGGACGTGGCCAGGACGGCCAACGCCTCTTCGCGGGTCGGCAGCTCGCGCCGAAGCCCCTTGTCCACCAGCGTGTTCAGCAGGTCCATGAGAGCCGATCCTGTCTTACCGGCCGTTTCCGGGCCAGGGAGAGTTCGTACAACACAGGGCATTGGAGGTGTGGGTATTGCCACACCATGGGATACGAGCCGTGCGGCTAGTGTCTGTCCACTGCCTACAAATTCCGCGGAGGACGAGCCATGGCGTTCGGCTGGATCGACGAGCAGGCGCGGCTGCGCCGGAGCGCCGGACTCGTACGGACGCTGCGCCCCCGTCCGGCCGAGTCGCCGCTCCTCGACCTCGCGAGCAACGACTACCTGGGCCTGGCCCGGCACCCCGAGGTCACCGAGGGCGCGGCGAGGGCCGCGCGGACCTGGGGCGGTGGCGCGACCGGCTCCCGGCTCGTCACCGGCACCACCGAACTCCACGCCGAACTGGAGCGGGAACTGGCCGACTTCTGCGGCTTCGAGGCGGCCCTCGTCTTCTCCTCCGGGTACGCCGCCAACCTCGCCGCGGTCACCGCGCTGGCTCCGCACGGCTCCCTGCTCGTGTCCGACGCGGGCAACCACGCCTCGCTCATCGACGGCTGCCGGCTGGCGCGCGCGACGACGCAGGTCGTCGCGCACGCCGACCCGGACGCCGTGCGCAAGGCGCTGGACACCTGGGACGGGGGCCCGGCCGTGGCGGTCTCCGACACGGTCTTCTCCGTCGACGGGGACGCGGCCCCGCTGGCCGCCCTCGCCGAGGTCTGCCGGGAGCACGGCGCCGGGCTGGTCGTCGACGACGCCCACGGCCTCGGCGTCCTCGGCGGCGGCGGCCGGGGGGCCCCGCACGCGGCGGGACTGGCGGGCGCCGACGACGTGGTCGTCACCCTCACGCTGTCCAAGTCGCTGGGCAGCCAGGGCGGCGCCGTGCTCGGCCCCGCACGCGTGATCGACCATCTGGTCAACGCGGCCCGGACGTTCATCTTCGACACGGGCCTCGCCCCGGCGGCGGCGGGCGCGGCCCTAGCCGCCCTGACGCTGCTGCGCCGCGAGCCGGAACGAGCGGCGCGCGCGCGTGAGGTGGCGGGCGAACTGCACGCACGCCTGACGGCCGCGGGTCTGGAAGCGGTGCGTCCGGACGCCGCGGTCGTCTCCGTGCGGGCTCCGTCCCCGGAGGGGGCCCTGCGATGGGCGGCGGACTGCCGGTCGGCAGGCCTGGCCGTGGGCTGCTTCCGCCCTCCTTCCGTGCCCGACGGCATCTCACGCCTGAGGCTGACCGCCCGCGCCGACCTCACTCAGGAGCAGATCGAACGCGCTGTACGGGTGATCGGCGAGACACGACCATGAGTCGGCGTGACACGGCCGGGCGCCGGCGGACGGTGGCCGCTGGTCGGGCAGGGGTCAGCGGAACGCGGCCGTGAAGTCCGTCCAGCTCTCGGGGGAGAAGAGCAGGGCGGGCCCGGCCGGGTCCTTGGAGTCTCGTACGGCGAGCAGACCGGCCCATGGCCCGGAGGCCGGGCGGGCCGTCTCGACGCAGTTGTTGGCTCCCGTGCTGTAGCTGCTGCGCAGCCACCGCAATTCACACGGCTGGGGGAGACCGGGCGGATCGGTGCTGGAGGGGACGTTGCGAGGCGGAGCGGTCATGGTGCCTCCTTACGCGCGTCACCTAGCGCGGCGAGGTAATCCAGTGAGTCCCCGGGCGAAAGAGCGTGTGCCCGAAGGGCGTTGAAGGCCTCGGTGTAGGCCTGGAGGTCTTCTTTCCGTTCGAGATAGAGGCTACTCGTCAAGTGGTCGAGAACAACCACATCCAGATCAGAAGCGCTCGAAAACGAGAAGATTACGAAAGGGCCGGTGACGCCGATGTGCGCCCCGGCGCTGAACGGCAGCACCTGCAGCCTGACCTGGGGCAACCGCGCCGCCTCCACCAGTCGCTCCAGCTGCTGCGCCATGACCTCGGGGCCGCCCACCTCCCGCCGCAGCACCGCCTCGTCGAGCACCGCGTCCATCCTCAGCGGAGGCCGGGCCCGCAGGACGTCCTGCCTGGCCAGCCGCACCTCCACCAGCGTGTCCAGCCGGTCCTCGTCAAGGCCCTCCACCGCGGCCCGGGTCACCGCGCGGGCGTACGCCGGGGTCTGCAACAGTCCCGGCACGACGGTCGTCTCCAGGGTGCGCATCGCGCTCGCCTGCGACTCCAGGCTGATGAAGTCCCGGTAGGTGGGCGGCAGGACCCCGCGATAGGCGTGCCACCAGTGCTCCCGCCCGTCACCCTCGACCGAGCCGGCCAAAGCCAGCATCAGTTCCCGCAGTTGCGCGTCGTCCACGCCGTAGGCGTCGAGCAGTAACCGCACATCGGCCGGTTTCGTACTGCTGGTGCCGGTCTCGATCCGGCTCACCTTGGACTGGTGCCAGCCCACGAGCCGGGCCGCCTCACCACTGGTGAGCCCCGCGCGGGACCGCAGCGCCCGCAGTTCGGCGCCCAGCTTCCGGCGGCGCACCGCGGGACCGTGCTGCATGGGATCCTCCTTACTCCTTCAGGGCCCCCCATATACGCTCCGCCCTACCAGAGTTCACCGCATCGAGCGACAGATATATGCACATCTTGGTGGATCCTCACCCGTGACCGGTGCGGTGATGGCACTCTGGCGACGAAGCACCAGTCCGGGACCGTACTCGAACCATCCGCACCGTGTCGGACTCCGGTCCCGTGGGAAAGGGACGACGTCGCCATGGCAGACCACCTGGAAGCATCCGTCACTCTGCCGAGCGATCCCGCCTCGGTGTCCACGGCCCGCAACTACGTGCTCGACACCCTCGCGCAGTGGGGTCTTCCCGCCACCGCCGAGCTGGCCGACACCGTCCGGCTGATCGTCTCCGAACTCGCCACCAACGCCGTGCAGCACACCTTCGGGCAGTCACCCACCTTCACGGTGGACGTGGTCCTCGACCGTGACGAGCGGCTGCACATCGGAGTCACCGACAGTCATCCGCGCTTTCCCCAGCGACTGCCGGCCGCCGTCCAGCAGGACAACGGCCGAGGCATGGTGATCATCAGATGGCTGACCGCCGAGTGCGGCGGCAGGCTCCGGGTCCGCCCCACGCGCGAGGGCGGCAAGACCGTCTTCATCGAGCTGCCCTGGACGGTCCCCGCCGAGCAGACCGGTCCCGTCGGGCGTGTGGAACCGGTGCCGGCGGTGGGGCAGCAGGAGCCCTGACGGGCGCCAGGGGCCGCTGGCACCCGCAAAGCGGGCCCCAGGGGCCACGAGTGGATCCCGGGGCGGTGGAGGCGCGTCAGGACGCCGCCACCGCCCCGGGAGATCACTTGACCCGGCCGTACCAGACGCTCTTGGTCCAGATCTTCTGGAGCCGCACCACGTCCCCGGTCTTCGGTGAGTGCCAGATCTTGCCCTTACCGGCGTAGATCCCGACGTGGTAGACGTTCGACCCCGAGTGGAAGAACACCAGGTCCCCGGCCTTGCGGCTGCCGGCGGAGATGTGTCGCGTCTTGTTGTACTGCTGGGCGGCGGTGCGCGGCAGCTTCTTGCCCGCCTTCTTGAACGAGTACATGGTCAGCCCGGAGCAGTCGAACCTGTTCGGCCCGACGGCCCCGTACCGATACGGGGAGCCCTTCTTCGAAGCCGCGATCTGAAGTGCCTTCGTCGCCGGCGTGGCAGCCGCCGCATCGGAGGCGACACCCGGCACCACGATCGAGCCGCCCACGGCGGCGATGGCGAACGCCGAGGCCGTACCGGCCCGGGCCATGAGCGACGGGACACGATTGAGCGCAGTCATGCGCAACCCTTCGTCAGCCGCCTGTGAAGGATGACCTGTCGGATTCGGGCTGGCGAAGTTGCCCGGCCGCAGCTGCGGCTTCACCCCAAGGGCTGCTCGGCCCGGCGCCTCCCCTCGCGGGGACGTTCCGGTCCGGCGACCCGTCTTGCTCGGGTCCTCCACTCCTGCCGATGCACTTCTGTCGACTCGGGCATCCGGGCGGCGGCAGGACTCGGCGTCCGCCCGGACCGCCCCGCCGCTTGTGGCGGGGGCTTGTCGTCAGTCAGGGATCTTGGCTCACCGATGTCCGAAAATCCCAACGGAACCGGGGATTTGTGGGGTTACTCACCACTCACCCGTTCGGGTGGACACCCTGATGTTCGATCAGGTGTCAAGGTGCCATAGGGCCTCCGACCAGCGCGGGAACCCTGGATTCCGCCCACTTCCTCCCCGCTGCGCGCAACTTCTGGGCGTCGGAGAAGGCAATCACCTGTACTCCGAACAGGGGTACGCCATTTGGTCCGTTTGAGTCGTGGCCCGGACGTCACCCACACGGCGCCGGCCGCCCGGACCGGATGGCCCCGGGTCAACTGTCGGAGAGCGGCGGCATCGTGACGCGCGCCGTACGGCGCTCCCCGTCGAGCACGCGCAGCGCCCGCGCGAGCGTCGGCGCGTGCAGTTCGCTCTCGCCCCGCTGATGCATCAGCGTCAGCGCGTCCCGCAGCGCGGTCGCCCGGCTCACCAGCGCCTGGGCGGCCCGCAGCCCGCCGTAGGTGTCGCCGTGCCGGGCGGGGTTGATGCGGCCGACCAGGTCGACCACCTCCAGGTAACGGTCGATCAGCTCGGCCTCGGCGCGGGTCAGCGCCGCGGGGTGGCGTGCCTCAGCCGGCCAGTGCGGGCTTGCGCTCCGGAGTCGGTCCGTCCTCCTTGCGCCGCCGCTTGAGTGCGTCGCCCAGCCCGACCGCACCCAGGCCGAGTACGGCCCACCAGGTGAGGGTCAGGGCGGGGCCGGTCGCCGCCGCGCCGTCGAAGAACGCCACGGAGCGCAGCAGCGTGCTCCCCGCGCCCGGCGGCAGCCACTGGCCGATCGCCCCGACGGGCTCGGGCAGCATCTGCGGCGCCGAGGCCGCCCCGGAGAAGGGGTTGCCGAGGAACATCACCACAAACGCCATCGCCCCGATGCCCGGCGGGCCCAGGAGGGCCGCGCACCCGGCCACGGCCGCACCCACCGCCAGCATGGACAGGCCGAGCGTCGCCGCCTCCGCCCACCACGGGCCCGTGAGCACGCCGAGCCAGCTGTGTGCGAGCGCCGCGGCGACCACGCCCACCAGGGCCGCCGCCCCGACGAGCGCGAGCGCGGCGCGGACCCCGCGGAGCCCGAGCAGGGTCACCACCGCGCCCGCCGCGATACCGGCGATCGCCAGCGGCAGCACGCTCGCGTTGAGCGCCGCGCCGCGCGGATCCGAGGCCGGGGCGGCGACGACGTCCACCGTCGGCACCTCACCCCCTTCGGCGGCGGCCTGTCCGGTCACCGCCTGCTGCAGCAACTGGGCGACCACGGGGCTCGCGGCCGAGGCCGTGAGCAGCTCGGGGCCCTGGGCGGTCACGACCACGGCGCCGTATACGGTCCGGTCCTCGATGGCGGCGCGGGCGGCGGCCTCGTCGGCGTAGTGATGGATCTCGAAGGCGCCCTGCTGCCGAGTCAGCTTCTCCTCGATGCCCGCCGTGGCGGCGGGCGGTCCCGCCACGCCGAGCGGGAGGTCGCGGGGCGCGGTGCGCGCGGCGGGCCACGCGAAGGCCCACAGGGCGAGCGCGGAAAGGAGCGGGACGAGGAGGACGACCGCGATCGCTCGCAGGGCCGGGCCCCTCGCGGCGGGGGCGGAAGCGGTGGACATGGGGTTCCTCCAGGAGGGCGATCAAAAAGAAGGATCGTTCGTTTTAGGTGACCACCACCGTGCGCCGGATCGATGCGGCTTGTCAAGAAGGAATGTTCGTTTTAGTTTGGGCGTCATGGCACGTGTATCCCAGGCCCACCTAGACGCCCGCCGCCGGCAGATCCTCGACGCAGCCGCGCTCTGCTTCGCCCGCAACGGCTTCCACGCCACGTCCATGCAGGACGTGCTCAAGGAGGCCGACCTTTCGGCCGGAGCGGTCTACCGCTACTTCAGCGGCAAGGACGAACTGATCGCCGCGATCGTCTTCGAGGTGCTCGGCGGGGTCCGCGAGGCCTTCGAGGAGGCGGCCCGGCAGAGCCCGCCGCCACCCCTCGACCTCCTGGTGGCCTCGGTCCTCGGCCGCACCCTCGCCGCCCGCGAGTCCCTGATCGTCGACGGTGTGCCCGCCTTCCCACGCCTGGTCGTCCAGGCCTGGTCGGAGATCCCCCGCAACGCCGAACTGGCGGCAGTCCTGCGCGAGGGGTACGACTCGGTCCGCGCGGCCTGGGGCCGCATCGTCGAGGGCTACCAGAAGGCCGGCCGGATGCGCACGGACATCGCCCCGGACCACGTCGCCCGCACGATGATCGCCGCCGTGACGGGCTTCATCGCCCAGCAGGCCCTCTTCGGCCCGGCCCCCGTCGACGTCCTGCGCGACGGCCTGCGCGCCCTGATGAGCGTGCCGGCCGAACAGCCGCGCCCTTCGGGATCACCGCTCGGTTAACGTCGCCGAAATGCGGTCCAACTAGCCTGCCCCTCCACGCCACCAGGCACTTTGCCGAATGGCCGCGGCAACCGGGCCCCGCACGGTCCGGAGCGAGGATGTGAGGTGGGACGTGCAACTGACCCCGCACGAGCAGGAGAGGCTGCTGATCCATGTGGCGGCCGACGTCGCCGAGAAGCGCCGGGCCCGTGGGCTCAGGCTCAACCACCCCGAGGCCGTCGCGCTCATCACGGCACACATCCTGGAGGGCGCCCGGGACGGCCGTACCGTCGCCGAGCTGATGGCCTCCGGCCGCAAGCTGCTCACCCGCGACGACGTCATGGAGGGCATCCCCGAGATGATCCACGACGTCCAGGTCGAGGCGACCTTCCCGGACGGCACCAAGCTCGTCACCGTCCACGACCCGATCGTCTGAGAGGGGCCTCGATGATTCCCGGAGAGTTCCTGTTCGCCTCGGACCCGATCGTCTGCAACGCGGGCCGCGAGGTCACCCGGCTGACCGTCCTGAACGCCGCCGACCGGCCCGTGCAGGTCGGCTCCCACTACCACTTCGCCGAGGCCAACCCCGGCCTGGAGTTCGACCGCGCCGCCGCGCGCGGCAAGCGGCTGAACGTCGCCGCCGGCACCGCCGTGCGCTTCGAACCCGGGATCCCCGTCGACGTCGAACTCGTCCCGCTCGCCGGCGCCCGGATCGTGCCCGGACTGCGCGGGGAGACCGGAGGTGCCCTCGATGCCTGAGATCTCGCGCGCCGTGTACGCGGACCTGTTCGGCCCGACCACCGGGGACCGCATCCGGCTCGCCGACACCGATCTGATCGTCGAGATCGAGGAGGACCGCAGCGGCGGCCCCGGTCTCGCCGGGGACGAGGCCGTGTTCGGCGGCGGCAAGGTCATCCGCGAGTCGATGGGCCAGGCGCGTGCCACGCGCGCGGAGGGCACCCCGGACACCGTGATCACCGGTGCCGTCGTCATCGACCACTGGGGAATCGTCAAGGCCGACATCGGCATCCGCGACGGCCGTATCACCGGCATCGGTAAGGCCGGCAACCCGGACACCATGGACGGGGTGCACCCGGACCTGGTGATCGGGCCGGAGACCGAGGTCATCGCCGGCAACGGACGCATCCTCACGGCCGGCGCGGTCGACGCGCACGTCCACTTCATCTGCCCCCAGATCGCCGACGAGGCGCTGTCCTCGGGCGTGACCACCCTGGTCGGCGGCGGCACCGGACCGGCCGAGGGCTCGAAGGCGACGACCGTCACGCCCGGCCCCTGGCACCTGGCCCGCATGATGGAGGCGATGGAGCAGTACCCGCTCAACATCGGCTTCCTCGGCAAGGGCAACACCGTCTCCCACGAGGCGATGCTCTCCCAGATCCGGGGCGGCGCGCTGGGCCTGAAACTGCACGAGGACTGGGGCTCCACGCCTGCCGTCATCGACGCCTCCCTCACGGTCGCCGACCGCACCGGCATCCAGGTCGCCATCCACACGGACACGCTGAACGAGGCCGGATTCGTCGGCGACACCCTCGCGGCGATCGCCGGGCGCGGCATCCACGCGTACCACACCGAGGGCGCGGGCGGCGGGCACGCGCCGGACATCATGACGGTCGTCTCCCAGCCGCACGTGCTGCCGAGTTCGACGAACCCGACCCGGCCGTACACCGTCAACACCGCCGAGGAACACCTCGACATGCTGATGGTGTGCCACCACCTGAACCCGGCGGTGCCCGAGGACCTCGCCTTCGCCGAGTCCCGGATCCGGCCCTCCACGATCGGCGCGGAGGACATCCTCCACGACCTCGGCGCCATCTCGATCATCTCCTCCGACGCCCAGGCGATGGGCCGGGTCGGCGAGGTGATCCTGCGGACCTGGCAGACGGCACATGTGATGAAGCGACGCCGGGGCGCACTGCCGGGGGACGGCCACGCGGACAACCACCGCGTACGCCGTTACATCGCCAAGTACACGATCAACCCCGCGCTCGCGCAGGGCCTGGCGCGCGAGATCGGCTCCGTCGAGACCGGCAAGCTGGCCGACCTCGTCCTGTGGGAACCGGCGTTCTTCGGCGTCAAGCCGCACCTCGTCATCAAGGGCGGGCAGATCGCGTACGCGCAGATGGGCGATGCCAACGCGTCCATCCCCACCCCGCAGCCGATCCTGCCTCGCCCCATGTTCGGGGCCATCGGGCGGGCACCGGCCTCCAACTCGTTCAACTTCGTGGCCCCGCCGGCGATCGAGGACGGGCTCCCGGAACGGCTCCAGCTCGGCAAGAAGTTCCTCGTCATCGACTCCACACGCGGCGTGACCAAGGCCCACATGCGGGAGAACGACGCCCGCCCGCGGGTCGAGGTCGACCCCGACAGCTTCGCCGTACGCATCGACGGCGAACTGGTCGAGGCGACGCCGGCGGCCGAACTGCCCATGGCCCAGCGTTACTTCCTCTTCTGATGAGCCGGAAGACGGGTTGGCGATGAGCAGGGCCGCGCTTCTCGTCCTGGCCGACGGACGTTTCCCCGCCGGCGGGCACGCGCACTCCGGCGGGGCGGAGGAGGCCGTCAAGGCGGGGCGGATCACCGACGCGGCGAGCCTGGAGGACTTCTGCCGGGGCCGGCTGCACACGGCCGGACTCGTCGCGGCGGCCCTGGCCGCGGCCACGGCGGCCGGCGCCGACCCCGTCGAACTGGACGCCGCCGCCGACGCGCGGACGCCGTCGCCCGCGCTGCGAGTGGCCGCGCGCCGGCTCGGACGGCAGCTGATGCGGGCCGCGCGGGCCACCTGGCCCGACCCCGAACTGGACGCCCTCGCCCGGGGGTTCCCCAAGGGTGCGCATCAGCCGGTGGTACTCGGGCTGACGGCCCGTGCGGCCGGACTCGGGGCTCTCGACGCGGCGTACTGCGCGGCGTACGAGAGTGTGAGCGGGTCCGCTTCCGCGGTGGTGCGGCTGTTGAGTCTCGATCCGTTCGAGGCTACGGCCGTGCTGGCGCGGGTTGCTCCGCAGGTGGACCTGGTGGTCGATCGGGCGGTGTCGGCGGGGGAGGCTGTCCTTGCCGACGGGGTCGACGCGCTGCCTTCCGCGTCCGCGCCGTTGCTGGAGATCGGGGCGCAGGCGCATGCGGGGTGGGGTGTGCGGTTGTTCGCGTCCTGAGGGTTCCGCCCCCGCCGCCCCTTCCCTTCCCTTCCCGTCCCTGGGGGCTGCGCCCTCAGACCCCGCTTTCGGCCTGAACGGCCTCGTCCTCGATCGCCGGACGGGCTGGACGATCCCAGCCAGTCGAATAGGAGCCGTACATGCATCGTGACCATTCCTCCCACGGGCCCGCCGCCGTCAGTGCCGATGCCCGGCGGGGCGACGGAGGGCGCCGTGCCCTGCGGGTCGGGCTCGGGGGGCCCGTCGGGTCCGGGAAGACCGCCACTGTCGCCGCGCTCTGCCGGGCCCTGCGTGACGAGTTCTCGCTGGCTGTCGTCACCAATGACATCTACACCCGTGAGGACGCCGAGTTCCTGCTGCGGGAGGCCGTGCTGCCGCCCGAGCGGATCACCGCCGTCGAAACGGGGGCCTGCCCGCACACCGCCATCCGGGACGACATCTCGGCCAACCTGGAAGCCGTGGAGGACCTGGAGGACGAGGTCGGGCCGCTGGATCTCGTGCTCGTCGAGTCCGGTGGGGACAACCTGACCGCCACCTTCTCCAAAGGGCTGGTGGACGCGCAGATCTTCGTCATCGACGTGGCCGGCGGGGACGACATCCCCCGCAAGGGCGGGCCAGGCGTGACCACCGCAGACCTCCTCGTCGTCAACAAGACCGACCTCGCGCCGTACGTCGGCTCCGACCTCGCCCGGATGGCCGCCGACGCCAAGGCGCAGCGAGCCGAACTGCCCGTCGTGTTCCAGTCGTTGAGGAGCCAGGACGGGGTGCGGGAGGTCGCCGCGTGGGTGCGGGCGCAGCTCGCCGCGTGGACGGCGTGACATGAGCGGTGTGCACGCCACCGCGCGGATCATGGCGCGGGACGACGGCCGCGGCGGCACCGCCCTGCCCGTGCTGGAGAGCGACGGGCCGCTCGCGCTGCGGCGGACCCGCGGTGACGCCGGTGAGGCCCGTGTCCTGCTGGTCGGCGCGATGAGCGGGCCCCTCGGCGGTGACCGCTTCGCCGTCGAGGCGGACGTCGGCAGCGGTGCCCGGCTGCGCGTCGGCTCAGCCGCCGCCACCATCGCCCTGCCCGGCCAGGTCAAGGGCGAGGCCCATTACGCCGTCCGGCTCGACGTCGCCGAAGGCGGTGAACTGCGTTGGCTGCCCGAGCAGTTGATCTCGGCACGGGGCAGCGACCTGTACGTCACCACCCGCGCCGACCTCGCGCCCGGCGCCCGGCTCGTCCTGCGTGAGGAGCAGGTGCTCGGCCGGGCGGGTGAGGAACCCGGCCGCCTCACGAGCCGGCTCGTCGTCCGGGTGGGCGGACGCGCCGTCCTCGATCAGGAACTCTCCTGCGGGCCGGGTGCTCCCGGCGGCTGGGACGGGCCCGCCGTTCTCGCGGGACATCGAGCCGTCGGCCAGATCGTCGTCGTACGGCCGGAGTTGGCGGCGGAGCCCGTCACCGCCCGGATGCTCGGCGAGAGCGCCACGCTCGTACCGCTGGCCGGGCCGGCCGCCCTGGTCACCGCGGTCGCGCCGGACGGTCTGCGACTGCGACGCGTTCTGGACGAGGCCCTCAAGTCCTTGCCCTGAACCGCCGTTCATCCGGTGAGCGGGACGCGCTTCTCCGGTTATCGGATTGGCAAAGAAGGTCAACGACCTCTGTTCTCAGGGACCTCACAGCAGCAAGGATCCCCGTACTGACGTTCTGCAGCTGACCAACTGACGAACTGAGATACGGGGAGGGCCCACTTGAGGGACATACGACCGACCAGACGGACGGCGGCGCTCGGCTCGGCCGGCGCGCTCGTCGCCGCCACGCTGGTCGCCGGCGCCGTCATGGCACCGACCGCGAGCGCGACCGGCGACCGGTCGGGGCAGGACCGCGAGACGCGCGGCGCCGCGATCGCCGCCGAACGGGCCGCGAAGGCCGGCATCGACTGGCAGGACTGTCCGGCCGACTGGGGGCTGGAGAAGCCCATCCAGTGCGGCTATGTGACCGTGCCGCTCGACTACGCCAAGCCCCACGGCAAGCAGATCAAGATCGCCGTCGACCGCATCGGCAACACCGGGACGAAGGAGGAGCGCCAGGGCGCGCTCGTCTACAACCCGGGCGGCCCCGGCGGCTCCGGCCTGCGCTTCCCCCGCCGGGTCACCACCAAGGCCCCCGTCTGGGCCAACACCGCCAAGGCCTACGACTTCGTGGGCTTCGACCCGCGGGGCGTCGGCCACTCCGCGCCCATCTCCTGTGTCGACCCGCAGGAGTTCGTCAAGGCGCCCAAGGCCGATCCGGTCCCGGACACCGAGGCCGACAAGCTCGCCCAGATCAAGCTCGCCCGCGCGTACGCCGACGGCTGCTACGAGCGCAGCGGCGAGATGCTGCCGCACATGACCACGCCGAACACCGTGCGCGACCTGGACGTCATCCGCGCCGCCCTCGGTGAGAAGAAGCTCAACTACCTGGGCGTCTCCTACGGCACCTACATCGGCGCCGTCTACGGCACCATGTTCCCGGGCCACGTGCGCCGCATGATCGTCGACAGCGTGGTCAACCCCTCCCGCGAGAAGATCTGGTACGAGGCCAACCTCGACCAGGACATCGCCTTCGAGGGCCGCTGGAAGGAATGGCAGGACTGGGTCGCCGCCAACGACGCGACCTTCCACCTCGGTACCACCCGTGCCGCCGTCCAGGCCAAGTGGCTCCAGCTGCGCGCCGCCGCCAAGAAGAGCCCCCTCGGCGGTCTCGTCGGCCCGGCCGAGCTGATCTCCTTCTTCCAGAGCGCCCCGTACTACGACTCCTCGTGGATCCCGGTCGCCACCGTCTTCAGCAAGTACGTCGCCGGGGACACCCAGGCACTCGTCGACGCGGCGGCCCCGGACCTGACGGACACGGCCGGCAACATCTCCTCGGAGAACGGCAACGCCGTCTACACGGCCGTCGAGTGCACCGACGCCAAGTGGCCCACCAGCTGGCGCAAGTGGAACAGCGACAACACGCGGCTCCACAAGGACTACCCGTTCATGACGTGGGCCAACGCGTGGATGAACCTGCCGTGCGCCTTCTGGCCCGTCAAGCAGCAGACGCCGGTGGAGGTCAAGACCCACAAGGGGCTGCCCCAGGTGCTTATCGTGCAGTCCACGAATGACGCGGCCACGCCGTACGAGGGCGCCGTCGAACTGCACCAGCGCTTCAAGGGCTCCCGCATGATCACCGAGAAGGATGCCGGCTCGCACGGCGTGACCGGCCTGGTCAACACCTGCATCAACTCCCGGGTGGACGCCTACCTCCTCACGGGCAGGCTGGACGCCGCGGACGTGACCTGCGCCCCGCACGCCACGCCCAAGCCGTAGCCGGCGGCTGATACGACAGCGAGGGGCGGCCGGATCATTCCGGCCGCCCCTCATCCATGCCGTTCACCCTCGGTTCGTCTTCAACGCCTCGGCAGCCGGGGGAACTTGCGTGCCTTCTCCTTCGCCGCCGCCGCTTCCTCCGCCTTGACCTCGGCCGCGTACCGGTCGACGTACTCCTGCCCCGACAGGGTCAGGATCGCGTACATGATCTCGTCGGTGATCGCGCGCAGGACGGCCTTCTCGCCCTCCATCCCGGCGTAGCGGGAGAAGTCCAGGGGCTCGCCGAAGCGGATCGCCACGGGGTGGATGTTCGGGATCTTCTTACCGGGCGGCTGGGCCTCGAAGGTGCCGATCATCGCGCAGGGCACGACGGGCACCCCGGCCCGCAGTGCCATCACCGCGACGCCGACCTTGCCCTTGTAGAGGCGGCCGTCGTGCGAGCGCGTGCCCTCCGGGTAGATGCCGAGCAACTCGTCCTTGCTCAGGACACCGAGTCCCTCACGGATGGCCGCCTGGCCCGCGTCCTTGCCGGAGCGGTCGACCGGGATCTGCCCCGCGCTGCGGAAGAAGGCCGCGGTCAGCCTCCCCTTGAGGCCGGGGCCCGTGAAGTACTCGGCCTTCGCCAGGAACGTGATGCGCCGTTTGAGGATCGCCGGCATCAGGAAGTGGTCGGAGAACGACAGATGGTTGCCGGCGATGATCGCCGCTCCCGACGCCGGCACATGTTCGAGTCCCTCGATGCGGGGCCGGAACACCAGGCGCAGCAGCGGTCCCAGCACCACATATTTCAGGAGGTAGTAGAACAACGGGTGGCTCCTCAATCCGGCGGATCGGCTCAACCGCCGTGTTCCAGCAGGTCAACCGGCATGTGTGGGGTGCAAGTCTAGGCGGGGCCCGGTGCGGCCGGAACCCGCGCGCATGGACGTCCCGCGTCGTGCCGCGGATGCTCAGAGCCGGACGATGACCAGGGCCGTGTCGTCGGTCGCGCCCCCGTGCGGCAGCAGTTCCAGCAGGACGGCGTCGGCGAGTTCCTCCGGGTCCGCGCCCCGGTGCCGGGTGAGGGAGTCGGCGAGACGCGCCAGGCCGGTGTCGATGTCCTCGCGCCGCCGTTCCACCAGGCCGTCGGTGTACAGGGCCAGCAGGGCGCCCGGGGTGTAGGCGGTGACCGCCTGCGGCCGGGGCCGCGGGTCGGGCCGGGCGTCGAGCGGGGGATCGGTGGCCCGGTCCAGGAACTCCACGTGGCCGTCCGGGTGCACCAGCGCCGGCGGGGGGTGGCCGGCACTGCTGTAGGTGATGGTGTGGTGGTCGCAGTCGATGAACGTCGTCACCGCCGTGGCCGACTCGGCGCCGTCCACGACGTGGGCGTAGCTGCCCAGTACGTCCAGCGCCTGGGCGGGGCCCGCCGCGACCCGGGAGGCGGCGCTGAGCGCGCTGCGCAGCTGGCCCATGACGCCCGCGGCCGCCAGACCGTGCCCGACGACATCGCCCACCGACACCCCGAACCGGTTGCCGCCGACCAGGTCGACGAGGTCGTACCAGTCGCCGCACACGTTGAGCGAGCCGGCCGCGGGACGGTAGCGCACCGCCGCCCGGTGGTGCCCGACCTGGCGGCGGGCGGGCAGCATCGCCTCCTGGAGGGCGAGGGCCACCTCGCGCTCACGGGCGTGCGCCAGCCGCAGACGGTCGTTGAGTTCCTGGAGTTCCCGCGCGCGGGTGTACAGCTCGGCCTCCAGCACTTGGGCCCGGCTCCCCGTACGGCCGCTTCCCCTACGGTCGTGCGCGCCACCGCCACGGGCCCGGATCAGCTCGGTGACCTCCTCGACGCGGTGCACCAGCAGGACCACCGAGCCGTCGCGGCCGCGTACGGGCGCGTTGATGGGACTCCAGTACCGTTCGTCCCACTCCCCGGGCCGGTCCGGGGACTCCACGTCGTAGCGCTGCAGGGCCATCGCGTCGCGTTCGCCGGTGGCCATGACCCGGCGCAGCGAGGCCTCCAGGTTGCGCATCCCGTTGGCGCCGGGGTTCTCCGGGTTGTCGGGGAAGACCTCGAACAGGTGCCGGCCGACCACCTGATCGCGCCGCCGGCCCGACACCCGCAGGAACTCCTCGTTGGCGTCGGCGTACACCAGGGCCGGGGTGATCAGGGCCACCATGCCGGGCAGGGCCTGGAAGACCGCCGCGTAGTCGATCGCCGAGTCGTCCATGACCACGCCCCATCTGCCGGTATTGCGCTATTTTCGCACGCTGTGCGGCGATAGCTCTGTCAGACCCCGGGGTCCGTGAGTGACTGCTCGGCCCAGATGATCTTCCCGTCGGGGACGAAACGCGTGCCCCAGCGCCGGGTGACCTGCGAGACCAGCAGGAGCCCGCGCCCGCCCTCGTCGGTGGTGCGCGGATGGCGTACGTGCGGGGTCGTGGCGCCGCCGTCGTGCACCTCGCAGACGAGGGCGCGCTCGCGGATCAGACGCAGCCGGATCGGGCCGGTGGCGTACCGGATGGCGTTGGTGACCAGCTCGCTGACGACCAGCTCGGTCGTGAACGCCAGCTCCGCCAGGTCCCAGTCGGCGAGCCGGCGGGCGGCGGCCTTGCGGGCCTCGGCTACCGCGGCCGGATCGGCGGGCAGCTCCCACTGAGCGACCCGGTCCGGGGACAGGCGCCGGGTGCGGGCCATCAGCAGGGCCACGTCGTCGCGCGGGCGGTCCGGGACCAGCGCGTCGATCACCGTCCGGCAGCGCAGGTCGAGGGAGTCCGCCCGTGCCGTCAGGGCTCCTACCAGCCGCTCCCGCCCGGCCTCCGGCGTCCACTGTTCGCCCTGGGACAGCAGCCCGTCCGTGTGCAGCGCCAGCGTGCTGCCCTCCGGCAGCAACAGCTCGGTCGATTCGAACGGCGGTCCGCCCGCGCCGAGCGGCGGCCCCTGCGGCAGGTCGACGAAGGTGATCGTGCCGTCGGGCAGGACGACCGCAGGGGCGGGATGGCCCGCGGCCGCCATGGCACACCGCCCGTCGACGGGGTCGTACACCACGTAGAGACACCCGGCCCCCAGGGCCTCCGCGGCCCGCGCCGGCTCCCCGTCGCCCTGTTCCGGGGCGTCTCCGTCCTCCTGCGCGCGGGACACCAGGTCGTCGAGGTGGGCGAGGACCTCGTCGGGCGGCAGTTCCAGGGCGGCGAGCGTACGGACGGCGGTGCGCAGCCGTCCCATGGCCGCGGCGGCGTCGATGCCGTGCCCCTGCACCTCGCCCACGACGAGGGCCACCCGGGCTCCCGAGAGCGGGATGAGGTCGTACCAGTCACCGCCGAGACCGGTCAGCGTGTCGGCCGGCCGGTAGCAGGCGGCCACCTCGACCGCGTCCTGCTCGGGCAGCCGGCGCGGCAGCAGACTGCGCTGCAGCACCAGGGCCGCGTCGCGCTCGCGGGTGTAGCGGCGGGCGTTGTCCAGGCAGACCGCGGCGCGCGAGACGAGATCCTCGGCCAGCGTCAGATCGTCCTCGTCGAAGGGCTCGTGCGTGGAGCGGCGCAGGAACGTGGTCACGCCGAGGGTGGCGCCGCGCGCCCGCACGGGCACGATCAGCGCGCTGGGCGGCCCCGCCCCGGCGCCCACCGGGGGCAGGTACCAGTTCTCGTCCGCGGCGTCCGGTCCGAGCCGCTGCGCGCGCCAGGCCAGCCCGGTGGTCAGACAGCCGACCACGGGGGACCCGGCGGGATGGGACACGACGGCCCCGGCACCCTCTTCCGGGCCACCGCCCGCCGACCGCAGCCCCGCCCGGCGCAGCGCGACGGACCCGTCCGGCGCCTCGGCCCGCTCCACCACGGGCTCGGCGCCCCGCAGCACCGACTCCAGCAGATCCACCGCTACGGCGTCGGCGAATCCCGGCACCACCACCTCGGCGAGTTCCCGCGCGGTCCGGGCGGTGTCGAGGCTGCGGCCGATGTGCCGGCCCGCCCGGTCCAGCAGGGCGAGGCGCTGCCGGGCGCGGTGCCGGTCGGTGATGTCCACGACCGTGTAGTACACGCCCATCGGCCGATGGCGGTCGTCGTCGAGACGGGTGAACGACAGCATGTGCGCCGTCTCCCGGAACGGCGCGGCCCGCAGGCGCCCGACGTGCTCGTAGCCGACGACGGGCTCGCCGGTCTCCAGCACCTGCCGCATCCGTGCCTCGACCGCCTCCGCGTCGAAGCCCGGCTGGACGTCCGCCAGCCGCAGCCCGAGGCGGCTCTCGGGCGCACCGCCGCCGAACTGGGCCAGGGTCTCGTTCGACCACACGAAGCGCAGGTCCGTGTCCACGATCGCGATGCCGATCGGTGACCCGGAGACCATCTGCTCCAGCACGGAGCGGCTCATGCTCCAGCCGTGCGCCTCGCCCATCTCGTTCACCAGGACCAGCCAGCGCCCCGGGCCGCCGGGCTCGTCCGCCGAGGTGAACCGTGCCATCACCGGCACCGGGTGCTGGTCCTTGCGGCGGGCCGACAGCAGCCCGGCCCACCCGCCGGACCGCCGGCACAGTTCCAGCACGTCGGGGACCCGCGCGGCGTCACCGACGGTCAGCAGGCCGGCCAGGTCCTTGCCGACCGCCTCGGCGGCCGCATAGCCGAACAGCCGCTCGGCGTCCCTGGTCCAGCTGGTCACCACACCGCGCGCGTCGAGGAGCAGCGGCACGGCATCCGCCACGTCGAACCACCGACGGGCACCATTGTCCACGTCGTGACTGCCCACGGCCGCCCTCTCCGTCGCGCTCCGAAGTCGCTGAGAGTCCTCAAGAATCCCGAGAGTCCTCCATCACCTCTCGACTCCATCTTCACCCGGCACCCGGTGGAAGGCCTCCGGCAGTGGGCGGGGTGCGACGGCGAGCGGCCCGCGGGCGGCCGGGCCCACCCGGCTGCAGCCCCTCGGGCGCGGCCCCGCAGGACGGGGACGAGCAGGGGCGAAGAACCCGTGAAGGGCCCGCCACGCGCCCCCCTGCCTACC
>NZ_JARGEF010000270.1:0-10195 GCF_033794725.1 Streptomyces sp. ID05-39B
CGAGACAGCGCCAAGGGCCGCCGCCGGCCACAGCGCCCCCCGGAGACCCGCGGCGGACTGCTCATGGGACGCCCCTTCGGCGTCCCCGTCTACGTGGCCCCCAGCTGGTTCCTCGTCGCCGCCCTGATCACCTGGGTGTTCGGCGGCCAGCTCGACCGCGTACTCCCCGAACTCGGCGCCGCCCGCTACCTGGTCGCCCTCTTCTTCGCGGTCGCCTTCTACGCCTCCGTACTCGTCCACGAACTGGCGCACACCATCGCCGCCCTCCGCTTCGGACTCCCGGTCCGCCGCATCCAGCTCCAGTTCTTCGGCGGCGTCTCCGAGATCGAGAAGGAGGCCGAGACCCCCGGCCGCGAGTTCGTCCTCGCCTTCGTCGGCCCGCTGCTCTCCCTCGTCCTGGCCGGCCTCTTCTACCTCGCCATGCAGACCGTCGAGCCCGGCACCGTCCCCGGCGTCCTGCTGGCCGGACTCATGATCTCCAACCTCATCGTGGCGATCTTCAACCTCCTGCCCGGACTCCCGCTCGACGGCGGCCGCATGCTCCGCGCCGTCGTCTGGAAGATCACCGGCAAGCCCATGACCGGCACCATCGCCGCCGCCTGGGTCGGCCGCGCCCTCGCCGTCTCCGTCCTCATCGGCCTGCCACTGCTCACCCAGTCCGGAGCACTCGGCTCCGAGGCCGAGGACAGCGTCGGCATGGACACCGTCCTGGACGCCCTGCTCGCCGCCATCCTCGCCGCCATCATCTGGACCGGCGCCGGAAACAGCCTGCGCATGGCCCGCCTGCGCGAACACCTCCCCGAACTGCGCGCCCGCAACCTCACCCGCCGCGCCGTCCCCGTCGAGACGAACACCCCGCTCTCCGAGGCACTGCGCCGCGCCAACGACGCCGGCGCCCGCGCACTCGTCGTCGTCGACGCCCACGGCGAACCCGTCTCCCTGGTCCGCGAGGCCGCCATCGTCGGCGTACCCGAACACCGCCGCCCCTGGGTCGCCGTCAGCGGCCTCGCCCAGGACCTCACCGACGGCATGCGGGTCTCCGCCGAACTCGCCGGCGAAGACCTCCTCGACGCCCTGCGCGCCACCCCCGCCACCGAGTACCTGGTCGTCGAGGAGACCGGCGAGATCTACGGCGTCCTCTCCGCGGCCGACGTCGAGCGCGCCTTCGTGAAGGCCATGGCCAGGCCCTCGTAGCCGCCGCCCCGATGGTCGGCACCCCGCACAAACCCCGGTAGGCTGGTCACATGTCCGAACCGACCGGTGCCGCCCGCAGGCGCGGGCCCTTCAAGGTCGGGGACCAGGTTCAGCTGACCGACCCCAAGGGCCGCCACTACACGTTCACGCTCGAAGCCGGGAAGAATTTCCACACCCATAAGGGTTCCTTCCCGCACGACGAACTGATCGGTGCTCCCGAGGGCAGCGTTGTCCGCACCACCGGGAACGTCGCCTACCTCGCGCTGCGCCCCCTGCTCCCCGACTACGTCCTGTCCATGCCCCGCGGCGCCGCCGTGGTCTACCCCAAGGACGCGGGGCAGATCCTCGCCTTCGCCGACATCTTCCCCGGCGCACGCGTCGTGGAGGCGGGCGTCGGCTCCGGCTCACTCAGCAGCTTCCTGCTGCGCGCCATCGGCGACCAGGGCATGCTGCACAGCTACGAACGCCGCGAGGACTTCGCGGAGATCGCCCAGCAGAACGTGGAGCGCTACTTCGGCGGCCCCCACCCCGCCTGGCAGCTCACCGTCGGTGACCTCCAGGACAACCTGAGCGACACCGACGTCGACCGCGTCATCCTCGACATGCTCGCCCCCTGGGAGTGCCTGGAGGCCGTCTCCAAGGCACTCGTCCCCGGCGGCATCCTCTGCTGCTACGTGGCGACCACCACCCAGCTCGCGCGCACCGTCGAGTCCATCCGTGAGATCGGCTCCTTCAACGAGCCGACCTCCTGGGAATCGATGATCCGCAACTGGCACGTCGAGGGCCTGGCCGTCCGCCCGGACCATCGCATGATCGGCCACACCGGCTTCCTCCTCACCGCCCGCCGCCTCGCCGACGGCGTCGAGCCGCCCATGCGCCGCCGCCGCCCCGCCAAGGGCGCCTACGGCGAGGACTACACCGGCCCCAACGCCGACGGAGGCAACCGCTAGACCTCCCGTTCCGAGCGGCCCCGTGCCGCACGAACGATCCGACGCCGTGGCCGAGTTCCCCCACATCCGGGGAACTCGGCCACGGCGTCGCCATGTTGAGCCCCCACACCGGCCCACACCCGGCCACCCTCGCCCACTCCGGCCCGCCGTTCGGAACACCGGACCCGCCTGTTCCCCCACACTGTGACGTGTGGCACGATGCAGCCCACCCCACCGGCCCCACCCCACCGGCACAGCCCTCCCAGGAGACGCTCCTCGTGCAGCAATCCGCCGTCCCGGAACTGGCACACACTCACACCCGGCCCATCCACTGGGCCGCCACAGCCACCGCCGTGGCCGCAGTCGTGGCCCTGTCCTCGGTACTCCAGCCCGGTCCGGCGACCGCCGCCCAGGCGAGCGGCCCCGGCACACCGCCCGCACCCGTGACCGTCGCCGCCCCCACCACCACCGGCGTCGACTTCCCCATCGAATGCGGCCCCGTAAAAGCGCTCGTGATGAGGAAGGCCTCCGCAGACCTCGACGGCGACGGCAGGCCCGAAACAGTCGCCGTCGTCCACTGCGACGCCCCCATGGGCACCCCACCCGACGGCGTCTACGTCCTCACCCAGGCCGCCGACGCGACGAGTCCACGCGTCGTGGCCACCCTGATCGACCCCAAGGAACGCCGCACCGTCACCACCCTGACCGTCGACGACGGCACCGTGCTCGCCGACTACCTGGGCTACTCCTCGGCCGACGTGCCCAGTTGCTGCCCGGACGTGAAGGAACGCGCCAAGTGGCAGTGGAAGGACGACACGTTCATCCGCTCCACACCCGCAGGCGCCCACACCGTCTGAACCCGGCCACCAGGCGCTGTGAGAAATCAGACAGCCGTCACGGGGCGTGCCCAAAGAATCACTCGGCGTCCGGACCGTAGACCTCCACCCTGTCCGAAACCCTTCGCACATGGATGCAGTCGCCCGGACACTCCCGCGCCGAGTCCACCACGTCCGTCAGCAACGGCAGCGGCACCGGCGCCGTGGCCCCCTTGGCCTGCAGCAGCTCGTCATCAGACGTCTTCACATACGCCAGACCGTCGATGTCCAGCTCGAACACCTCCGGCGCGTACTGCGCGCAGATGCCGTCGCCGGTACAGAGATCCTGATCGATCCAGACCTCCAGCGCCTCGCCACCGACACCGGCCTCCTGCTGTACGCCCATATCTCCTGCCGAATGTTTGCCGAGCCGCACGGGAACGATGCAGGCTCTGACGGGTGTTGAACACTTCGACCCTACCTCCGGCAGCTTTCCAATCATGTTCGGTGGGTATTCCCCTGGCGTGAGGGAGAGCGCAAGGGTGAAGATCGGACACACCCCGACAGTCTTTGTGATCTAGGGGTTTCAATCGACACCCACCCAGGTAGGGTCTGGAAGCGTCCAGCTCCCCTTGGAGGAGGTGAGGACCGTGGCAGCCCACGACGACGACATGAACCGCGGCATCCGCCCGGGACGAGGGTCCGACGACCCCGCCGGGCAGATTGCCTACCTTGAGCAGGAGATCGCCGTCCTGCGACGTAAGCTCGCCGACTCTCCGCGACACACGAGGATTCTCGAAGAGCGGATCGTCGAGCTGCAGACCAATCTGGCCGGCGTGTCCGCCCAGAACGAGCGACTGGCCAACACACTCCGTGAGGCCCGAGACCAGATCGTGGCCCTCAAAGAAGAGGTCGACCGGCTCGCACAGCCCCCGGCCGGCTTCGGTGTCTTCCTCCAGGCCAACGAGGACGACACCGCCGACATCTTCACCGGAGGCCGCAAACTCCGCGTGAACGTCAGCCCCGGCGTCGAACTCGAAGAGCTCCGACGCGGCCAGGAACTGATGCTCAACGAAGCTCTCAACGTGGTCGAGGCCATGGAGTACGAGAGCGTCGGCGACATCGTCACCCTCAAGGAGATCCTCGAGGACGGCGAGCGCGCCCTGGTCGTCGGGCACACCGACGAAGAACGCGTGGTACGACTCGCCGAACCACTGCTGGACGTCGTCATCCGACCCGGCGACGCCCTGCTGCTCGAACCCCGCTCCGGCTACGTCTACGAGGTGGTCCCCAAGAGCGAGGTCGAGGAACTCGTCCTCGAAGAGGTCCCTGACATCGGCTACGAGCAGATCGGCGGTCTCGGCGGCCAGATCGAGGCCATCCGCGACGCGGTCGAGCTGCCCTACCTCTACCCCGACCTGTTCAAGGAGCACGAGCTGCGGCCGCCCAAGGGCGTACTACTCTACGGGCCCCCCGGATGCGGCAAGACACTCATCGCCAAGGCAGTCGCCAACTCACTGGCCAAAAAGGTCGCCGAGGTGACCGGACAAGCCACCGGCAAGAGCTTCTTCCTCAACATCAAGGGCCCCGAGCTGCTGAACAAGTACGTCGGCGAGACCGAGCGGCAGATCCGCCTGGTCTTCCAGCGTGCCCGTGAGAAGGCCAGCGAGGGCACCCCCGTCATCGTCTTCTTCGACGAGATGGAGTCCCTGTTCCGCACCCGCGGATCCGGCGTCAGCTCGGACGTGGAGAACACCATCGTCCCCCAGCTGCTCGCCGAGATCGACGGCGTGGAAGGCCTCCAGAACGTGGTCGTGATCGGTGCCTCCAACCGGGAGGACATGATCGACCCGGCCATCCTGCGACCCGGCCGGCTCGACGTGAAGATCAAGATCGAGCGTCCCGACGCCGAAGCGGCCAAGGACATCTTCGGCAAGTACCTCACCGAACGACTGCCGCTCCACTCCGACGACGTCGGCGAACACGGCGGCGACCGCACCACCACCGTCCAGAGCATGATCCAGACGGCAGTGGAACACATGTACGCCGAATCCGAGGAAAACCGCTTCCTGGAAGTCACCTACGCCAACGGCGACAAGGAAGTCCTCTACTTCAAGGACTTCAACTCCGGCGCCATGATCGAAAACATCGTGGGCCGCGCCAAGAAAATGGCGATCAAGGACTTCCTCGAGAAGAGCCAGAAAGGCCTCCGCGTCTCCCACCTCCTCCAGGCCTGCGTGGACGAGTTCAAGGAGAACGAGGACCTGCCGAACACCACCAACCCCGACGACTGGGCCCGTATCTCCGGAAAGAAGGGCGAGCGGATCGTCTACATCCGCACCCTGATCACCGGAAAGCAGGGCTCCGACACCGGACGCTCCATCGACACGGTGGCAAACACCGGACAGTACCTGTAAAACCAGGGCGGCTGCGGGTCCCCTTTCACGGGTACCCGCAGCCGACTGCTTTTCGGGCCACGGCTGGAGCAGGCAATGACGCAAATGATCTCCCCACCAGCACAGAGGCGTTCTAGGCTCTTGCGTACCGCCGGGCGCAGTGCGGGCACGGGCACCGCACACGCACCGGAGCACCCGCGGTACTTGAGCGGCGCCCACGACCGAGGGCGCCGCCGGGCAAGGAGGGCCGCATGACCGTACGGCGAGTAATGGGCATCGAGACGGAGTACGGGATCTCCGTCCCCGGTCACCCGAACGCCAATGCCATGCTCACCTCGTCCCAGATCGTCAACGCCTACGCGGCGGCGATGCACCGGGCCCGCCGGGCCCGCTGGGACTTCGAGGAGGAGAACCCGCTGCGCGACGCACGAGGCTTCGACCTCGCCCGCGAAGTCGCCGACTCCAGCCAGCTCACCGACGAGGACATCGGCCTCGCCAACGTGATCCTCACCAACGGCGCCCGCCTCTACGTCGACCACGCCCACCCCGAGTACAGCTCGCCCGAGGTCACCAACCCGCGCGACGCCGTCCTCTGGGACAAGGCAGGCGAACGGATCATGGCCGAGGCCGCCGAGCGCGCCGCCGCACTCCCCGGCGCCCAGCCGATCCACCTCTACAAGAACAACACCGACAACAAGGGCGCCTCCTACGGCACCCACGAGAACTACCTGATGAAGCGGGAAACCGCCTTCTCGGACATCGTGCGCCACCTCACGCCGTTCTTCGTCTCCCGCCAGGTCTTCACCGGAGCCGGCCGCGTCGGCATCGGCCAGGACGGACACGAGCACGGCTTCCAGCTCAGCCAGCGCGCGGACTACTTCGAGGTCGAGGTCGGCCTGGAGACCACCCTCAAGCGCCCGATCATCAACACCCGCGACGAACCGCACGCCGACGCCGAGAAATACCGCCGACTCCACGTGATCATCGGCGACGCCAACCTCTCGGAGATCTCCACCTACCTCAAACTCGGCACCACGGCCCTCGTGCTGTCCATGATCGAGGACGGCTTCATCGCCGTCGACCTGGCCGTGGACCAGCCCGTCCGCACCCTCCACCAGGTCTCGCACGACCCCAGCCTCAAGCGTCTCGTCACGCTGCGCAGCGGCCGCACACTCACCGCGGTCCAGCTGCAGATGGAGTACTTCGAGCTGGCCCGCAAATACGTGGAGGAGCGCTACGGCGCCGACGCCGACGAGCAGACCAAGGACGTCCTGATCCGCTGGGAGGACACGCTCACCCGCCTGGAGACCGACCCCATGAGCCTGGCCGGCGAGCTGGACTGGGTCGCCAAGCGCGAGCTGATGGAAGGCTACCGGCGCCGCGACAGCCTGGACTGGGACGCCGCCCGTCTCCACCTCGTCGACCTCCAGTACGCCGACGTACGGCCCGACAAGGGCCTCTACAACCGCCTGGTGGCCCGCGGGCGCGTGAAGCGGCTCCTGGACGAGACGGAGGTCGAGCGGGCCGTGGGCAAGCCCCCGGAGGACACCCGCGCGTACTTCCGCGGCCGGTGCCTGGAGCAGTACGCCGACGACGTCGCGGCGGCCTCCTGGGACTCGGTCATCTTCGATCTGCCGGGCCGCGACAGCCTCCAGCGCGTTCCAACCCTGGAACCGCTTCGCGGAACGCGAAATCACGTCAAGGCGCTGCTGGACCGCTGCCGCACGGCAGAAGACCTGGTCAGGGTCTTGTCGGGCGGCTGAGTGGGTACTCGGCCGCACCTGGGCGCCCGGGGTGGAAATCCCCGTGTCCGGGAATCATCGAGGTGGCACCCGCACGTTGCATCAACTGCGGGGCCGATGTCGGACCCGGCTTGTAGGGTCTGATCATCACCGATCGGCAGGATGCCGACCTGTCGACCATGTCGGGCGAACTGAGCGGGGTGAGGGTTATGGCGACCAAGGACACCGGCGGCGGCCAGCAGAAGGCGACGCGCTCCACCGAGGAGGTCGAGGAGCAGGCGGCCGAGACGCAGGCTTCGGAGGACCTCAAGGAGCGTCAGGAGAAGCTGAGCGACGACGTGGACTCGGTTCTTGACGAGATTGACGATGTACTCGAGGAGAACGCCGAGGATTTCGTGCGCTCCTTCGTGCAAAAGGGCGGAGAATAAAGGCCGGTTAGGCGACTTTGCCTTCGAAGTGAAGGTTGGCGGGGGATGGCTGAAGAAGTGCCGCATAAACGGTGCTCGGGCTGCAAGCGGAGCTTGTCGCCCGCTGCTTTCGCACGGGACAGGAATCGAAGCGATGGCCTTCAGGTGCGGTGTCGGGAGTGCGTGGCGCAATACAGCGCCGCGCACTACCGGCGCCGACGGGACGCCATCGGGAAATCCGTGCGAGAGAAGGTCGATGTTCCGGCAGGGCACAAGCTCTGTCGGACGTGTCGCGAGATCAAGCCACACAGTGAGTGGCACCGCAACGCGAGCGCATCCGACGGCCTCTCGACGCGCTGCAAGGCGTGCCGGGCGGTCCGGGGGCGGCAAGACCATCTGAAGCGCCAGTACGGCATCACCGAAGCCGAACGTGACGAGTTGCTCGCCTCTCAAGCCGGCGTCTGCTGCATATGTCTGGCGGCTCCCGCCGCACATGTGGATCACTGCCACAAGACGGGTAGGGTCCGAGGCGTACTGTGCTTCAGCTGCAATGCCGCGCTGGGGCAGTTCAAGGATCGGCCCGATGCCATAAGGCGGGCTGCCGCTTACGTGGAAGGAAACGCGTGGAAGCCAACACTCGTAGCACCGGGCGTCTACCAGCTGCCTTCCTGACGCCTGGGTCCTCGTCCTTCATGGACTTCCTGTCCGAGCACCAGCCGGAGATCCTGCCCGGCAACCGGCAACTCCCGCCGATGCAGGGCGTGATCGAGGCGCCGCACGGGACGACGATCGTGGCCGTGACCTTCCCCGGCGGTGTGGTGCTCGCCGGTGACCGTCGCGCCACGATGGGCAATGTCATCGCGCAGCGTGACATCGAGAAGGTCTTCCCGGCCGACGAGTACTCGGCTGTCGGGATCGCCGGCACCGCCGGCCTGGCCGTCGAGATGGTCAAGCTCTTCCAGTTGGAGCTGGAGCACTTCGAGAAGGTCGAGGGTGCGCAGCTGTCGCTGGAGGGCAAGGCGAACCGGCTGTCGACGATGATCCGGTCCAATCTGGGCATGGCTATGCAGGGCCTGGCCGTGGTGCCGCTGTTCGCCGGGTTCGACGTGGACCGTGACAGGGGCCGGATCTTCTCCTACGACGTCACCGGTGGTCGCTCCGAGGAGCACAACTTCGCGGCGACCGGTTCGGGCTCGGTGTTCGCGCGCGGGGCGATGAAGAAGCTGTACCGCCGTGATCTGAGTGAGGAGGAGGCCACGACGCTCGTGGTCCAGGCTCTCTATGACGCGGCTGATGACGACTCGGCGACGGGTGGTCCTGATGTCGCCCGGCGGATCTTCCCCATCGTCACGGTGATCACCGAGGACGGTTTCCGTCGGCTCACCGACGACGAGTCCTCCGAGGTCGCCCGCTCGGTGCTGGCGCGCCGTCTCGAGCAGCCGGACGGTCCGCGGGCGGCGCTGCTGTAGCCGGCCGGGTCCTTGTCAAGGTGATCGAGTGACTTCCACAGAAAGGGACGGATAACCGGTGTCGACGCCGTTCTATGTGTCACCCCAGCAGGCGATGGCCGACCGCGCGGAGTATGCGCGCAAGGGCATCGCCCGTGGTCGCAGCCTGGTCGTGCTTCAGTACGCCGACGGCATCGTGTTCGTCGGTGAGAACCCGTCCCGTGCGCTGCACAAGTTCAGCGAGATCTACGACCGGATCGGTTTCGCGGCCGCCGGCAAGTACAACGAGTACGAGAATCTGCGGATCGGTGGTGTGCGGTACGCGGATCTTCGTGGTTACACCTATGACCGTGACGATGTGACCGCCCGTGGTCTGGCCAACGTCTATGCCCAGACGCTGGGCACCATCTTCTCTTCGGCCGGTGAGAAGCCGTACGAGGTGGAGCTGGTGGTGGCGGAGGTCGGTGAGACGCCGGACGGGGACCAGATCTATCGGCTGCCGCACGACGGGTCGATCGTGGATGAGCACGGTTCGGTCGCGGTGGGTGGCAATGCGGAGCAGATCAGCAGTTATCTGGATCAGCGGCACCGGGACGGGATGAGTCTGGCCGAGGCTCTGAAGCTCGCCGTCCAGGCTCTGTCGCGGGATACGAACGGTACGCAGCGGGAGATTCCGGCGGAGCGTCTGGAGGTCGCGGTGCTGGACCGTACGCGGCCGCAGTCGCGGAAGTTCAAGCGGATCGTCGGTGGGCAGCTGGGGCGGCTGCTGGAGACGGACGGGGCGTCGACCGAGGCGGAGAGCGCCGAGGAGCCCGACGAGCCCGAGAAGAAATAGCCTGACCCGCTTCTGATGTGCCCCGGCCGGTTCTCCGGTCGGGGCACAGGCGTGTTCTCAGGCCCTGGGTGGGGCCGTGGAGCCCCGAACGACCAGTTCGACGGGAATCTCTCCCTCTTCGGGGGTGCGGCCCTCCAGGACGGCGAGCAGGGCGCGCATGCCGCGTTCTCCGAAGAGTTCGGCGTCCAGTCGTACGGTCGTCAGTTCGGGGTCGAGCGCGGCGGCCAGGGCGATGTCGTCCACGCCGGTGACGGAGACGTCGTCGGGGATCCGCAGTCCGCGTCGGCGTAGGGCTTTGTAGACGCCGGCGGCGAGTTTGTCGTCGTCGCAGACGATGGCGGTGGGTGAGGGCCCGGGGGTGTCGAGGGCGGTCTCCGTGGCGGTGAGGGCGCCTTCGATGGTCATGGGGGTGGGGGCGGTGCGCAGGGA
>NZ_JARGEF010000271.1:0-10047 GCF_033794725.1 Streptomyces sp. ID05-39B
CGAGACGACACTCGGGCCCTCAACCTGCCCAGCCTCAGCCCACAGCACGAAAACGGTCCACCGACTCCGTCGGCGGACCGTCACGCAAGATCGAGGCTAACGCACACAGGCGACACGTTGGGCCCTTTTGTGAAACCGCCACCAAACCGAGCGGATGACACGGAGAGTGACGTGTGATTCGTCGTTATGCGGCGGAGGGGTCACTGTCTCGCGGATTCAACTGGCTTTCATTGAGCCTATTTGCGCTCACATACGCCACATGTGGAGCAGGGAGTTCGGATGGACGTGCGGAAAGTGACCGTACTCAGAGTCACGCGTTAGTGGCATGGGTCACACCGCTGAGCAGAGAAGGTGGCCGGGGGCGCATACACGTCGAGGGACGGCGACCTCGACCTCGTAAGCGCCTCCCGGACTGGCTCGGCACGGTTTGTTTGCCGCTCATGGCAGTTTCGCCTGGCGATGTCGGTCAGGCGAGACGGTGGTTCATCCTGCGAACGTCAAGGCGAGGCCGGCGAAGGCGAGGAGCAGGCTGCTGGCCATGGTGACGCCTGCCGTGATCCTGAAGAACCAGGGGCCGAACCGTGACGGTTCCGTGAGTGCCAGATTCATGGTGCGGGCAGCGGTCACAGCCCGCACCGCGTTGCGGCGTGCCGCAATCTTGTCCGCCGCGCCGCGCACGTTGAAGAGGTACCTGGCCCCCCAGCCAGTGCCGGCCACCCCGATCGTGAGCAACAAGATTCCCGCGCCCATAGCAATCCCTCCCTGACTCGCCGCCAATCTGCGGACGTCGACCGAACACTGGCAGCCGACTACGGAGAGAGCAAATGATGTCGGGGCAGGTCGATCCGGTTGAGGGGACGGCGATCCCATCGGGCATCACATGGGTCAATCCTGCCGCGAGGCCGGCCTAGGTGTTCTGTCCACGGAGGTTGGTGACAGCGATCACTGAAGAGTGGTCTTGAACGAGTGAGGGCCTTCCGGGTTCGGTGTGGATTGCGACATCTGCACGGAACGACGAAAGGCCCTCGTGCCCCACCGTAATGCACCCCTGACCGAGACCGGCCGTCTGCGTCTGGCCCGCTGCGTGGTCGAGGACGGCTGGACCCTGCGCCGGGCCGCCGAACGCTTCCAGGTCTCGCCCACCACGGCCCAGCGGTGGGCCGGCCGCTACCGCGAACTGGACGAGGCAGGCATGACCGACCGGTCCTCGCGCCCGCATCGCAGCCCGCGCCGGACCCCGACGCGCACCGAGCGGCGCATCATCAAGGTCCGCGTCCTGCGGCGGTGGGGACCGGCCCGCATCGCCTGCCTCCTGCGGCTGAGCCCCGCGACCGTCCACCGGGTCCTGACCCGCTACCGTCTGGCCCGCCTGGCCCATCTGAACCGTGCGACCGGCCGTGCCGTCCGCCGCTACGAACGTGAGCGCCCCGGCGAGCTGGTGCACGTCGACATCAAGAAGCTCGGCAACATCCCCGACGGCGGCGGCCACAGGACCCTCGGACGGCAAGCAGGCCGCAAGACCCGCTCCGGCGCCGGCTACAGCTACTCCCACAACGCCGTCGACGACCACTCCCGCCTCGCCTACAGCGAGATCCTCGCCGACGAGAAGAAGGAGACCGCCGTCGGCTTCTGGCGGCGGGCCCACGCGTTCTTCGCCCAGGCCGGGATCACCGTCGAATGCGTCCTGACCGACAAGGGCTCCTGCTACAAGTCCTACCTCTGGCGCAACTCCCTTGCAGAACAGGGGATTTCACACAAGCGAACCCGCCCCTACCGGCCCCAGACCAACGGGAAGGTGGAGCGGTTCAACCGCACCCTCCTGGACGAATGGGCCTACGCGCAGCCCTACCGGACCGAGACCGAGGGGCGCGACGCATACCCCGCATGGCTCCACAACGGGTGCTGGACGGTGGTGTTACGGGGCGCGGCTGAGCCGTGACGAGAACGAGGAACGGGTTGTGCGTCGACTGTCGAGGGCGCGCAAAGGCACCGCGTGACCTGGTGCTGCGGGCACGGATGGTCGACTTGAGCTGGTCAACGAACAGCGGGTCCAGGCCTTCGCGGATGAGTTGAGGTGCAGTCCCAAGACAGTCCGCCGCTGGCTTCAACCGCTTCGACCGCCTGGGCCTAGACGGGCTGGAGGACCTGGGCGGTCAGGGTCGCAAACCGCCACTGTCGCCCCCGGCCGCCGTCCCGCAGGACGACACCGTAAGCGGGTGGGTGGCGCCTGACACCTCCCAGTCGTCGGCCCAGCCGATGATGTGGCCGCCGACCGCGCCGACCGCGGTGAGGATGTCGTCGCACTGGCGTTCCGGGGACGACGTGGCTAGCTTCATCCGCGACAGTCGCCGTACGCCGAGCAGGCACTTGCCGCATCCGTCGCAGGGGCGTTCGATCATGTTCGGGTCCGTACCGCGCAAGGGCTTCTCCGTCTCGAGCACGCAAGGTACGGAGATTTCACGGCCACGCCGATTTCACGGCCACACCCGGGATGATCTTGCTCAGCCCAGGAAGCTCAGTCGGACCTGACGTTCGGGGTTGTCGCGGTTGGTGTCCACGAGGCAGACCGACTGCCAGGTCCCCAGTCGCAGGGTGCCGTCCACCACCGGCAGGGTGGCGTGGGGTGGGACGAAGGCCGGCAGGACGTGGTCGCGGCCGTGGCCGGGGCTGCCGTGGCGGTGCTGCCAGCGGTCGTCGGCGGGGAGCAGGGTGTGCAGCGCCGTGAGGAGGTCGTCGTCGCTTCCGGCACCGGTCTCGATGATCGCGATGCCGGCCGTGGCATGCGGGACGAAGATGTTCAGCAGGCCGTCGCGGCCGGCCGCCGCCTCCCGCAGGAAGGCCTCGCAGTCACGGGTGAGGTCGACGACCCTCTCCTCGGCGCCGGAGGCGATGTGCAGGACCCGGGTGGTGAACGCGTCTGACATGCCACCATCCTGACCCATGCCCGCCGTGGCGGCAGACGCTGTCGTCGCGTGGTCGCGCCGCACGGGAAGATCCACGACCTCGGCACTGTTGGTTCAAAGGTGAACGAAATGCGTGAGGTCGAGGTGACCGTCATAGGGGCCGGTCAGGCGGGTCTGGCAGCGGCCTACCACCTGCGCCGCACCGGCTTCGAGCCGGAGCGCGACTTCGTGGTGCTCGACCACTCCCCCGGCCCTGGCGGCGCCTGGCAGTTCAGGTGGCCCTCACTGACGTACGGCAGGGTGCACGGGATGCACGCCCTGCCCGGCAGGGAACTCGCGGGCGCCGACCCGGCGCGGCCCTCCTCCGAGGTGATCGCCGAGTACTTCACCGACTACGAGCGCGCCTTCGATCTGCGGGTGCGTCGGCCGGTCGATGTGACGGCGGTACGCGAAGGCGGGAACGGGCGGCTGCTCGTCGAGAGCTCCGACGGTACGTGGGCCACGAAGGCGCTGATCAACGCCACCGGCACCTGGGACCGGCCGTTCTGGCCGCGCTATCCCGGGCAGGACACCTTCCGCGGCCGGCAGATCCACACCGCCCGGTATCCGGGGCCGGAGGCGTTCGCCGGACTGCGGGTGGTCGTGGTGGGCGGCGGGGCCTCGGGAACCCAGCACCTGCTGGAACTGGCCCCGTACGCGGCCGCCACGACCTGGGTGACGCGGCGCCTGCCCGTCTTCCGCGAGGGCCCCTTCGACGAGGACGCGGGCCGCGCGGCGGTCGCGCTCGTGGAGGAGCGGGTACGGCAGGGGCTGCCGCCCAAGAGCGTCGTCTCGGTGACGGGCCTGCCGCTGAACGACGCGATCCGGCAGGGACTGGCGGACGGGGTGCTCGACCGGCTGCCGATGTTCGACCGGATCACCGCGGACGGGGTCGAGTGGAAGGACGGCCGGCGGGTGTCCGCCGACGTCATCCTGTGGGCCACCGGTTTCCGGCCCGCGGTGGACCACCTGGCGCCGCTGCGGCTGCGCGAGCCGGGCGGCGGCATCCGCGTAGAGGGCACGCGCGCGGTCGTCGACCCCCGCGTCCACCTCGTCGGCTACGGCCCCTCCGCGAGCACCATCGGCGCCAACCGGGCGGGGCGCGCGGCCGTACGGGACATCAGACGGCTGCTCGCCGAGTCGGCCGGGGAGCCGGTCGCCGCCTGACGTCCCGTCGGGTCAGGGAGCCTTCGACGGACTCCGCGAGGCCTGGGCGCTCTGCTGGATCCGGTTGAACTCGGCGACATTGCGCTGATGTTCCTCGTAGCTGGCGGTGAAGCGCGTGTCGCCCGGCTTGACCGTGACGAAATACAGCCAGTCCCCCGGCGTCGGAGTGATCGCTGCGCGCACAGCCTCCTCGCCGGGGTTGTCGATCGGCGTCGGGGGCAGTCCCATGCGCTGGTAGGAGTTGTAGGGGCTGTCGAGGCGGGTGTCCGCCGTGCTCGTCCTGAGCATGGAGCGGTTCAGCGCGTAATTGATCGTGGAGTCCATCTGCAACGGCATACCGCGTTCCAGACGGTTGAAGACCACGCGGGCCACCTTGCCCATGTCGGCCTTGGTGGCGGCCTCGGCCTGGACGATGCTGGCGACGGTGACCGCCTGGTAGACGTTCATCGCGTTGCGCTGGGCCCCGGCGGCGATCGGCGCGCCGTTGAACTTGGTGTTGGCGGTGTCGACCATCGCGGTCAGCAGCGCCTGCGGGGTCGGCTTCTTGTCGAGTGGATACGTCGCCGGGAAGAGGTAGCCCTCCGGGTTGCCCTCGGCGTCGGGCGGCAGCTTCAGGCCTGCCTTGGGCAACGCCTTCCTGGTGGTGCCGACCGGCAGGGCGAGGGCCTTGTCGACGGCCTCGTAGATCTGGCTCGCGCGCCAGCCCTCCGGGATCACCAGCGTCGTCGGTTTCTTCTCCTCGGCGCTGTCCATGCTCAGCAGCGGCACCGCCACAGCGGTGCCGGCCGCGACGGCTCCGGTCGCGATGAGGACGAGACGGCCCCGGCGCGTCAGTCGAATCGCGCTCCGTGGCGGAGTGTTCATCTGCATGCGGGCACGGTAACCCGCATATCATGATAATTCCGGCATCTCCGGGCATATTTTCATCTTGTCGGCTCCAGTCGAGTGTCTCTGCGCACCAGCTCCGCATACCGCCCGCCGCGCTCCAACAGCTCCTCGTGCGTGCCCCGTTCGGCAAGCCGGCCGGAGTCCAGGACGACGATCTGGTCGGCACTGCGAATGGTCGACAGCCGATGGGCGATGGTGAGCGTGGTGCGGTTGGCCGACAGCGCGTCGATGGCCTGCTGGACGGCATGTTCGGTCCTGGTGTCCAGGGCACTGGTCGCCTCGTCGAGAATCAGCACCGGCGGGTCGCGCAGGATGGTGCGGGCGATGGCCAGGCGCTGCTTCTCACCACCGGAGAAACGGTGCCCACGCTCGCCGACGACCGTGTCGTACCCGTCCGGCAGGGCGGCGATGTGGTCGTGGATCTGAGCCGCACGCGCCGCCGTGTACAGCTCCTCGTCGGTGGCGTCCGGCTTGGCGAAGCGCAGATTGTCGGCGATCGAGGAGTGGAAGAGGTACGTCTCCTGCGAGACGACTCCGACCGCGCGCGCGAGGGTGTCGAAGTCGAGGTCGCGGACATCGACCCCGTCGAGGGTGACCCGGCCGCCGGTCACGTCGTACAGACGCGGCACGAGGTAGCCCAGGGTGGATTTGCCCGCGCCGGTCGGACCGACGACGGCCAGGCTGCTGCCGGCCGGGACGGTCACCTCGATGCCGGTGAGGACGGGGGCGACCGTGTCGTCGCCGTCGTAGCGGAACTCCACGTCCTCGAAGCGGACTTCGCCCTTGATCTGGTCGAGGTGGACCGGGTCCGCCCGCTCGGTGATGTCGACGGGGAGGTCGAGGTACTCGAAGATGCGCTGGAAGAGCGCGAGGGATGTCTGGATCTGCACGCCGGTCGACAGGAGGCTGACGGCCGGGCGGAACAGGCCCTGCTGGAGGGAGACGAAGGCGACGATCGTGCCCAGGGACGCGCCGGGGCCGCCGAGCTGGAGGGTCATGCCCGCGGCCCAGTAGATGACGGCCGGCATGGCCGACATGACGATCCCGATCACGGACATGCGCCAGCGGCCGGCCATGCTCGATCTCACTTCGAGGTCGACGAGGCGCTCGGACTCGTCGGAGAAGGAGTTCGTGAGGGAGTCGGCGCGGCCCATGGTGCGGCCCAGCAGGATGCCGCTCACCGAAAGCGATTCGGTGACCGTGGCGGCCATCCCGGCCATCTGCTTCTGCCGTTGGGTGGTGATCTTCCGCCGTTCGTTCCCGACGCGGCGGCTGATCCACACGAAGACCGGCAGCAGGAGCAGCGAGACGACGGTGAGCCGCCAGTCCAGGGCGATCATCGCGATGATCGTGGCGACGACGCTGGTGAAGTTGGAGACCAGGGAGGTGGCGGTGGACGTGACGGTCGCCTGCATGCCGCCGATGTCGTTGGCGATGCGGGACTGCACCTCGCCGGTGCGCGTGCGCGTGAAGAACGCGAGCGACATGCTCTGGAGGCGGCCGAAGACGGCGGTGCGCAGGTCGTGCATCACCCGCTGGCCGACCGTCGTGGAGATCAGCGTCTGGAGGACGCCGAAGACTCCGGCGAGCACGGCGCTGAGGATCATGCCGAGCGCGAGCAGGCTCAGCAGGCCGGTGCGCCCCTCGGGGATGGCGACGTCGAGGGTCTCCTTCAGCAGGAACGGCGTGGCGACCGAGACGAGCGAGGAGGCGGCGACAAGCAGTCCGACGACCGCGAGCCGGCCACGGTAGGGGCGGAACAGTTTCAGGATCCGGCGCACCTGCCGGGGCGGTTCCTCGGCGTCGCCGGACGGGGGCCAGGAGTCTGGTTTGTCGGGGTGCATGGGCTCCTACGGGAGGTCGGACGAACGGGACTGAGGGAGCGTAGCTCATTGTTACCTATACTCACAATGAACGGCGTCCTGATATTGTTCCCGCATGACCACCCCCGATCCCGACGGCGCGCTCGCCGAGCAGCTGCTGCGGTTCACGCGTCGGGTGCACCGCATCCAGAAGCACCATCTGGAGCTGTCGGACCTGGGCATCACGCCCGCCCAGTCCCGTCTGCTGCGCACCCTCGCCCACTTCAGCGCGCCGCCCCGGATGGCGGACCTCGCCGCGCGCCTGGAGGTCGTGCCACGGGCGGTGACCACGCTGGTCGACGGGCTGGAGACGAACGGCACGGTGCGCCGGGTCCCGGACCCGACCAACCGCCGGGTGATCCGGATCGAGCTGACCGACGAGGGCCGCACCACGCTCCACGAACTGCACCGGGCGCGCCAGTCGGCGGCCCGGGAGATCCTGGCCCCGCTGACGGACGTGGAGCGGGCGGTGCTCGGGGAGCTGCTGGACACGCTGATCGACGGGACGGCGCTTCCGCGCTGCTGATCCTGTCCTCGACCCCTCGCGTTCCTGAACCAACCTCGATGCAACCCCAGAGGCGTTCGGGTTCAGAGGCGTTCCCGATCCGATGGGAAAAGGCCGCGGCCGCCGCTCCGGCGTGCTGGAGCGGCGGCCGCGGCCCTTCTGGTGACCGGGTTGCGTCAGCGGGCCTCGGTGGCGGATTCCTTGGCCGCCGGCTGGGCCGGGACGGCGGGGCTCAGGGGTCCCTCCGAGCTGGGCGGGGCGCCGGCGGCGGGGTGCGCGCCTGGCGTTACGGGGGCTTCCTCCGCCGCGTCCGGGGCGTCCGCCGCGTCCGGGGCGTCCGGGATACCGAGGCCAAAGGATTCCGCAGCCTCGTCCGGACCGGACGCGTGCTCCCCGTTCAGCACCTTCTTCGCCCGCTCGATGTCCAGCGCGCCCTCCCAGCGGGACACGGCGAACACCGCCACGCAGTTGCCGAGAAGGTTGGTGACGACGCGCATCGAGTCCATGATGCGGTCCACGCCCAACAGCAGGGCGACGGCACCTGCGGGGATGGCGCCCAGCGAGGAAGCGGTCGCGGACAGGGCGAGGAACGCCGAACCGGGGATGCCCGCCATGCCCTTGCTGGTGAGCATGAGCACCAGGACCACGGTGATCTGCTGCCCCAGGCTGAGGTCCACGCCGACGGCCTGCGAGATGAACAGCGTGCCGATGGACAGGTAGAGCGACGCGCCGTCGAGGTTGAAGGAGTATCCCGTCGGCAGCACCAGGCCCACGGCATCGTCGCGGGCGCCGGCCTTGCGCAGCTTCTGCATCACGCGTGGCATGACCGACTCGGTGGAGGCGGTGCCGAGCGCCAGGAGCATCTCCTCGCGGATGTAGCGCAGGAACTTCCAGAGACTGAGACCGGTCACCGCCTTGAGCGCGACGGCGAGCAGTGCGATGAACAGGGCGGCCGCCGCGTAGCAGAGGATGATCAGCTTGGCGTAGGTCTCGATGACGCCGAGGCCGTACTGGCCGATGAGGACGGCCATCGCGCCGAACACCGCGATCGGCGCGAGCCGCATCACGAAGCCGACGATAGCGAAGATGATCTCCTGGGCCTGCTCGATGGCGGGCAGGACCTGAGGCACCTTGGTGTGACCGAGGTGCAGCAGCGCGGCGCCCACGAGGCAGGCCAGGATGAGGACCTGGAGCAGGGAGTTCTCGGCGAAGGCGCCGATGAAACTGGTGGGCAGCGCATTCACGACGAACTCGGTCGTGGAGGGCAGCGAACCGCCTCCCGTCTTCGCGTCGACCGCCGAGGTGTCGAGCGTGGCCGGGTCGACGTTCATCCCGGAACCGGGCTGGACGAGGTTAGCGGCGATCAGCCCGATCAGCAGGGCGAGCGTGCTCGCCACCTCGAACCAGATCAGGGCCTTGAGCCCCATCCTGCCGAACGCCTTGAGGTCACCGGCCTTGGCGATGCCGACGACGACCACGCAGAAGACCAGCGGCGAGATGATCGTCTTGATCAGCCGGGTGAAGCCGTCGCCGAGCGGCTGGAGATCCGTGGCCACGTCGGGCCACAGCTTTCCGACGAGCACTCCGAGCACGAGCGCGCAGGCGACCTGCGCGAAGAGAGAGGTACGCACCATGCGTGCGACGCGTCGCGGCAGTGACGGTACGGACTGCGGCACGGGCACTCCTTGTGGGGGACGGTGACTCGCAGAAGCCGGACGGGACTTCTGCGATACGGAAAGCGGCTTCCGTAGCGATCACCTTGGGGGGTGAGTCGCTCACGGGGAAGACCTCCGTGTTGCGTGCGCGTAAAACGCGCCACGAGTGACGCATCGCACACCGCCCGCCCCTGCGGTCACCGCGCCCGCCGCTCAACAGCGCGTGTGATCCTCCGTCAGCACTCCCCGCAACGTGGTCGACGCCCGCTCGTAGCAGCCCGACGAGCCGCTCAGCCGGTAGCGCTCGCCCGTCGTGCCGACCGCGTGCCGCTGGCCCCACGGCACGTTGACGGTCAAGGCGGCCTCGATCGTGTTGGTGCCGGGAGCCGCGACCACGCCGTGCGCCGGCCGCCCCGTGTCTCCGTCGCGGCTGCCCGGTCGCCAAGGGAGCGCACCGTGCGCAGCCGGCCGTCGGCGCCGGCGGTGGTCGTGCCGTTCATCGCGTACCTGTGCTGGCTCCGCACTATGCGTGCCGGTCCACAGCCGTCCACGGCGCCCGATTCGTCGTCCGTCCAGGTCGCGTCGAGGGCGTCCACGGTCTCGCCGCCGGTCCAGCGGTGCGCGGGCGTGGCGGCGAGAGCGCGGTCGAGGTGGTCGTCACCCGGCCGTGAGAGGTGTCCGGATCGCCCGCGACGCTCAGGCGGTGACCGCCTTCGCGTCCACCCGGCGTTTCCGTACCCGGGGTGTACGTCGTGGAATTGGCGGGATCACTCGCGTCGTGCCGAACGGATCCGCCGTTCACGACCGCCTTGTGGGGGTCCTGCCACACCAGCACGTCGACGGGCAGGCTCCAGCCGCTCCGCCCCTCGGGAACAGCGACCACGGACACCTCCACGCGGTGGTGGTGGCCGTCGTCGAGGACCCCGGCGGGGGTGCCTCTATGTCCTTCGTCAAGGCACCCCTGTCGGGGGTGGGGTCATTCGGTCTTGCTGGGCTCATGCGGCGAGCTCGACGTCCGCGGGCGTGCG
>NZ_JARGEF010000272.1:0-10037 GCF_033794725.1 Streptomyces sp. ID05-39B
CCCCCGAACTGCAGCCGGCCACCCCGGTCAGCAGGGTCACTGCGACGATCGACAGGCCCGCCCGGCGCCCGTTCGTTCCCTTCATGCCCTCACCCCCAACTAGTCCCCGTGTTCGCAAGGTAACCCACGGCACTGACACCCGTACGCGAAAAGGGACGAGCCCCGCACCTCGAAAGGTTGCGGGGCCCGTCGCCGACTGGGCGAACCGTCAGGTTCAGACCGAAGCCGGGTCCTCCTCGACGAGGAGGTTCCGGGTGCGGTTCGGGTCGATCAGGATGCCGGGGCCGATCGTGGTGCTGATCGCGGCCTTCTTGATGTAGCGGCCCTTGGCGGCGGACGGCTTCAGACGGAGGATCTCGTCCAGGGCCGCGCCGTAGTTCTCCACCAGCTGCGTGTCGTCGAAGGACGCCTTGCCGATGATGAAGTGCAGGTTCGAGTGCTTGTCGACGCGGAACTCGATCTTGCCGCCCTTGATCTCCGTGACGGCCTTGGCCACGTCGGGGGTGACGGTGCCGGTCTTCGGGTTCGGCATCAGACCACGCGGACCGAGCACGCGGCCGAGGCGGCCGACCTTGCCCATGAGGTCCGGGGTGGCGACGACGGCGTCGAAGTCCAGACGGCCCTTCGCGACCTCGTCGATCAGTTCGTCGGAGCCGACGATGTCGGCGCCCGCGGCCTCTGCGGCCGCAGCACGGTCACCGGTCGCGAAGACCAGGACCCGGGCGGTCTTGCCGGTGCCGTGCGGCAGGTTCACGGTGCCACGGACCATCTGATCGGCCTTGCGCGGGTCGACACCCAGACGGAAGGCGATCTCGACGGTGCCGTCGAACTTCGAGGTGGAGGTCTCCTTGGCGAGACGGACGGCCTCGAGCGGGGCGTAGAGCTTCTCCCGGTCGATCTTGGCGTCCGCAGCGCGGAGAGACTTGCTGCGCTTGCTCACTACTGCTCCTGGGGTTTCTGAGGAGTCGTGGTACGGGCCGAGCAGGCCCTGCCACGTGCGGCCGGAGCCGCGACTACGAAGGTGCTACGAGGCTGGGGATCAGCCCTCGACCGTGATGCCCATGGAACGGGCGGTGCCGGCGATGATCTTCGACGCGGCGTCCAGGTCGTTGGCGTTCAGGTCGGGAAGCTTGGTCGTGGCGATCTCACGGACCTGCGCCTGCGTGATCTTGGCGACCTTGGTCTTGTGCGGCTCGCCCGAGCCCTTCTCGACACCCGCGGCCTTGAGGATCATCTTCGCGGCCGGCGGCGTCTTGGTGATGAAGGTGAAGGAGCGGTCTTCGTAGACCGTGATCTCCACCGGAATCACCCAGCCACGCTGCGACTCGGTCGCGGCGTTGTAGGCCTTGCAGAACTCCATGATGTTGACGCCGTGCTGGCCGAGCGCGGGGCCGACCGGCGGAGCGGGGTTAGCCGCACCGGCGTTGATCTGGAGCTTGATGAGCCCCGTGACCTTCTTCTTCTTGGGAGGCATTGCTCTCTCCGGGTCCTAGTGAGAGTTTTCAGCCGTCCGGTCCGGATGATCCGGATGGAGGCATACCGCACAACGATAACGGGTATCCGTGCGCGGCCAAAAACCGAGCAGGTCAGGCACCGCGCGAGCGGCCACCTGACCTGGTCGGAGGCTTGTGTTCCAGAAGGGGCTAGTTCTTCTGGATCTGGTCGAAGCTCAGCTCGACCGGGGTCTCGCGGCCGAAGATCTCGACGAGGCCCTTGACCTTCTTCGAGTCGGCGTTGATCTCGTTGATCGTGGCCTGGAGCGTGGCGAACGGGCCGTCCGTGACGGTGACCGAGTCGCCGACCTCGAAGTCCAGCACCTGGACCTCGACCTTGCGCTGCGGAACCGGCTTGCCCTCGGCCTCGGCGGCTTCGCGGGCGGCCTTCTCCTCGGCCTCCGGGGCGAGCATCTTGACGATCTCGTCCAGGGTCAGCGGGTACGGGTCGTAGGCGTTGCCCACGAAGCCGGTGACGCCGGGGGTGTTGCGGACGACGCCCCAGGACTCGTTCGTCAGGTCCATGCGCACCAGCACGTAGCCGGGGAGCTTGTTCTGACGGATGGTCTTGCGCTCGCCGTTCTTGATCTGCGCGACTTCTTCCTGCGGCACCTCGGCCTGGAAGATGAAGTCCTCGACGTTCAGCGAGACGGCACGCTGTTCGAGGTTGGTCTTCACGCGGTTCTCGTAACCGGCGTACGTGTGGATGACGTACCACTCGCCGGGCAGGGTGCGCAGTTCCTCGCGCAGGGCCGCGACGGGGTCGACGGGCTCGGCCGGCTCTGCTTCCTCGGCCTCTTCCGCGACGGCTTCGCCGTCCTCGGAGTCCTCGACCTCGGTGGCCGTGGCCTCGTCCTCGTCGGCGGACTCGGCTGCCTCTTCGGCGGCGTCTTCCTCGTCCTCGACGTGCAGCGCGGCTTCCTCCGCGGGCTCGCCCGCCTCGGCGTCGGCAGCCTCGGACTCGTCCAGGTCCTCGTCAGCGCCCTCGACGATGTCGAGCTCGTCGTCAGCCGACTCATCCGGCTCGATGGCGTCGTTCAGGTTCTGGTCAGACACGGTGGCTGCTTCTTCCTGGATACATAGGGGTGGAACACGCGAAAGGGGCGCCGATCACCCGGCGCCCTTCGCTCTCGGCTCAGCCGAATACGTACTTCGCGGCGTGGTCGAGTCCATAGTCAATCACGGTCACCAGACCGATCATGATGACCACGAAGATGATCACGACCATGGTGTACGTGCTCAGCTGGCCCCGCGTCGGCCAGACGACCTTGCGAAGCTCCGCGACGATCTGGCGGTAGAAGAGGGCGAGCCGCTTGAGCGGGCCCTTCTTCGCGCGCTTGCCGCCCTTGCGGGACTTCTTCTGCTCAGGCACTTCGTCCTGGGCATCAGGCGTGTCGATGGAGCCCACGGCGTCCGCCATTCGTCCTCACCTGTTCCCGGGTCGTGGCCGTGCCGCGCCCGGTCTGAGCCGCACGGCAGTGCATTTCTGTACGTACATGCGCACACATCCTGGCGAAGGAGTGTGTAGCAGGGCCGGAGGGACTTGAACCCCCAACCGCTGGTTTTGGAGACCAGTGCTCTACCAATTGAGCTACGACCCTTTGTGTGTTCCCCAACGTACCGCATCCGGCCGGATGCTCGGTGTGCACCGGTTGTGGCACGGCTGTTGAAGGCCAACGACGTAGGAGTGTACGTGTTCCGGGGCGCCTCGTCGAACGGAAAGTGCCCGTGAGGACCCCGAAGGCGGAAGATCGTCGGGAAAACCCCGGAAGATCACCAGGCCATCGGTCCGGATCAACCCGGATCAGCACGGATGTTCAAAAGAGAGCCCGTCCTTGTTCAGTCCGTGAAACCCGTGTGCCGGGCCGGTTTCCCGTCTGAAAACATGGGGCCATGAGCGCTGCAACCCCTCCCACCGAGCGCCGGGTCTCCGCCCGGGTCGGTGCGATCTCCGAGTCCGCCACCCTCGCCGTGGATGCCAAGGCCAAGGCCCTGAAGGCCGCCGGGCGGCCGGTGATCGGCTTCGGCGCCGGTGAGCCCGACTTCCCGACCCCGGACTACATCGTCGAGGCCGCGATCGAGGCCTGCAAGAACCCGAAGTACCACCGCTACACGCCGGCCGGCGGTCTTCCCGAGCTGAAGGCCGCGATCGCCGCGAAGACGCTGCGCGACTCCGGCTACCAGGTCGACGCCTCCCAGATCCTGGTCACCAACGGCGGCAAGCAGGCGATCTACGAGGCCTTCGCCGCGATCCTCGACCCGGGCGACGAGGTCATCGTCCCGGCGCCGTACTGGACGACGTACCCGGAGTCGATCCGGCTGGCCGGCGGTGTTCCGGTGGAGGTCGTCGCGGACGAGACGACCGGCTACCGGGTGAGCGTCGAGCAGTTGGAGGCGGCGCGCACGGAGAAGACGAAGGTCGTCCTCTTCGTCTCCCCGTCCAACCCGACCGGCGCCGTCTACAGCGAGGCCGAGGCCGAGGCGATCGGCCGCTGGGCCGTGGAGCACGGCCTGTGGGTGCTGACCGACGAGATCTACGAGCACCTCGTCTACGGCGACGCGAAGTTCACCTCGCTGCCGGCGATCCTGCCCGAGCTGCGCGACAAGTGCATCGTGGTCAACGGTGTCGCCAAGACGTACGCGATGACGGGCTGGCGGGTGGGCTGGATCATCGGCCCGAAGGATGTGGTGAAGGCGGCGACGAACCTCCAGTCGCACGCCACCTCGAACGTCTCCAACGTGGCCCAGGCCGCCGCGCTGGCCGCCGTCTCCGGTGATCTGGACGCGGTCGCCACGATGCGGGAGGCGTTCGACCGCCGCCGCAAGACGATCGTGCGGATGCTCAACGAGATCGACGGCGTGCTCTGCCCGGAGCCCGAGGGCGCGTTCTACGCCTACCCGTCGGTGAAGGGCCTGCTCGGCAAGGAGATCCGCGGGAAGCGTCCGCAGGACTCCGTCGAGCTGGCGGCGCTCATCCTGGAGGAGTCCGAGGTCGCGGTCGTCCCGGGCGAGGCCTTCGGCACTCCGGGCTATCTGCGGCTGTCGTACGCGCTCGGTGACGAGGACCTCGTCGAGGGCGTGAGCCGGATCCAGAAGCTGCTGGCGGAGGCCAGGGACTGATCCAGGCTGCTCACGTGAGGAGCCTGGATGCGGGCCGTCTCCTTGTCGGGAGGCGGCCCGCAGCCGTGTGCGAGCAAGACCACGTTCGGGGAAACAGGTACCCGGACGGCCTCGGCGTACGGCAGGATTCCGGAATGGAGCGTGTACGTGATGTCTCTGAGCTGCCGAAAGCCCATCTGCACCTGCACTTCACCGGGTCGATGCGGCCCGGCACCGTGCTGGAACTCGCCGACAAGTACGGCGTGCGTCTGCCGGAGACGCTGAGCGAGGCCCTGACCAGTGGGGAGCCGCCCCAGTTGCGGGCGACCGACGAGCGGGGCTGGTTCCGCTTCCAGCGGCTGTACGACGCCGCCCGCTCCTGCATCAGAGAGCCCGAGGACATCCAGCGGCTGGTGCGCGAGGCCGCCGAGGAGGATGTGAAGGACGGCTCGGGCTGGCTGGAGATCCAGGTGGACCCGACCTCGTACGCGCCGCGGCTGGGTGGGCTGATTCCGACGCTGGAGATCATCCTGGACGCGGTGCGGTCTGCGTCGCGGGACACCGGGCTCGGGATGCGGGTGCTGGTGGCGGCGAACCGGATGAAGCATCCGCTCGACGCCCGCACGCTGGCCCGGCTGGCGGTGCGCTACGGCGAGCAGGGCGTGGTGGGCTTCGGGCTGTCGAACGACGAACGCCGGGGCATGGCGCGCGACTTCGACCGGGCCTTCGCCATCGCCCGGGAGGGCGGACTGCTGTCGGCCCCGCACGGCGGCGAGCTGGCCGGGCCCTCGTCGGTCCGGGACTGCCTGGACGACCTGCACGCCACCCGCATCGGGCACGGCGTGCGCGCGGCGGACGACCCCCGGCTGCTGAAGCGGCTCGCCGAACGGGGCGTCACCTGCGAGGTCTGCCCCGCCTCGAACGTGGCCCTGGGCGTGTACGAGAAACACGGGGACGTGCCGCTGCGCACCCTGTACGAGGCCGGTGTGCCGATGGCCCTGGGCGCCGACGACCCCCTGCTGTTCGGTTCCCGCCTGGCCGACCAGTACGAGCTGGCCCGCCGCTACCACGCCTTCACGGACGAGGAGCTGGCCGAGCTGGCCCGCCAGTCGATCCGCGGCTCGGCCGCCCCGAAGGACGTGCAGGAGAAGCTGCTGACCGGGGTGGACGACTGGCTGGCTTCCTGACGGCAGGAGCCTGCGCCGGGGGACGTGCGGGTGTGGGCGTGGCCCGGTGGCCACGCCCACACCCCCGCCCGTTCCCGGCGCTCGCGGACCTGGCTCAGACGGCCGCCCGCGCCCTGGTGGGGACGGGCTCAGGCAGCAGCGGGTAGCGGGCCGAGAGGCGCATCGCGCCCTCGGTGACCGCCGGATCGTGCGAGGCCGCCTGCACGCCGTCGAGGTAGGCGTGTGCGGCCGCCTCGAACACGGCGTCCACCGCGGCCAGTTCGGCGGCCAGGGCCTCGCCGCGTTCCCTGGCCCGTGCCTCCTGCGTTTCCTGGTCCCGCCGGGCCCCCGCCGCCGCGGCCACGGCCCGCACGAGTGCCGCCTCGGCCTTCTCCGCGTTGCGCTGGTGGTGGCGGTAGGCGGCGACGAAGGGGTGCTCCTCGGACAGGGCCAGCAGGAAGGCGATCCCGCCGGAGAGCAGCAGCAGCGAGATGAAGGTGACGCCGACGGTGTGCTGGTCCAGGTGGAGCTGCTCCAGCACGGTGGGCGCGGGGGGCAGTTCGACGCCCATCTGGCGGGCGAGGTCCTCCATGCCCGCGTCGGGTGTCTCCCGGAACACGATGCGCGCCCGCAGGTCGCCCAGGTACCAGGCGGCCCAGGCCCACACCGACGCCAGCGCGGCCGCCACCGGCAGGACCACCCACAGCGAGGCGGTGGCCCCGCGGCGGCGCCACTGGCGTCCGGCCTGGAAGGGACCGGCCGTCATGACGACGCCGACGGCGGCCGACAGCAGGTAGGCGCTCAGCCTGCCCTCCGGTGTCCCGTCGTGGATCGCCAGGAACAGCGTGACGTAGACGGGGAGTTCGACCAGGACGAGCAGCGTGGCGAGGGCCAGCCGGGGCCGGCGGGCCATGGCCGCGGTCTCGGTGAGGCCCTCCCAGTGCGCGGCCGGCGGGGCGGGCGCGGGCACGGGCTCCGGCTCCGGCTCGAAGTCGTCGTCAGGGTCGGAGGCGTACGGCGTGGCGGGCTCCTGCGCCGGGTCGCTGCCCGGGTCACGATCGCGGTCGTGGTCCGGTCCGCCGGTGGCCAGGCGCCTCGTCATCCAGGGCAGGACACGGTCACGGCTGTCCTCGCGGGCGGCGATCCGGGTGGCCGCCCGGTCCAGCTGGGCGGTGGCCGCGAGCCGTCGGCGCACCTCCTCCACCTGGGCGTCACGGGCCCGCCGGGCGTCCTCCTCTCGGGCCGCGGTGTCGGCGTACAAACGGGCCGACGCCAGCAGTTCGCGTTCCTCCCGTTCGTGGTGGCGGGCCACCGTCCGGTCCCGGGCGTGGCCGCGCAGTCCGGTCAGCCGGCCGAAGTAGGGCAGGCGGTGGACGGAGCCGAGGACGTACGGGTTGAGGGTGCCGTCGCCCGCGGCGCGGCGGCCGGCGGACTCGGCCTGGGAGAGAAGCTGTCTGGCCTCCCGGCTCTCGGTCGGCGGGACGGGCCCGCGCGGTGCGGTGGGGCCGCCGGTGCGGCCGAGACCGGGGGCGCGGCCCTCGCCGCGCCGGAAGGGCAGGCCGTACCTGAGCCTGCGGGGCTCCTCAGGCCCCGTATCCGTCGTCGACACCGACCTTCACCTCCTTCTCCAGGATCTGCTGCCAGAACTGGCCCATCTGCTCGACGCGTTCGGGTGTGGTCCTGCCGCCGCGCATGGCGAAGCCGACGCGGTGGACCGTGGTGTCCGGCAGCTCGGGCACTCCTCGTACGGCGACCAGGGCGTCGACCGCGGTGTTCCGCTGCGCTGGTGTCTCCAGCTCGAACTTGGAGAGCTGGAAGTCGGGGTCGGCCTGGTCGAAGTCGCTGATCACGAGCACGTGGTAGGTGCCGTCGCCGTCGCGGGGCACCTTGGCGGCGCGTTCGAGTCCGCCGAGGACGTCGGAGCCTGGCTGGCGCTCGCGGGCGCAGTCCAGCATCTTGTCGGCGCCCGCCTGGGCGAGGACGCGGGTCTGTTTCCACAGGCTCTCGCGGTCGGAGCGTTTGTCGGCGTCGGGGTCGAGGTCCATCCGCGGCACCTGGCAGGAGGAGGCGGTGGAGGCCGCGGTGATGGGCGCGTAGGAGACGTACCGGCAGTTCTGGTCGGCCAGGAAGCCGGGCACGGTCGCCTTCAGTTTCTCCTTGGCGCGGAAGCCGTTCTCGCTGTCGGCACCGGAACCGGAGCCGTCGACGACGACGGCGCAGTCGGCGGAGAGCCGTTCCGGTCCGTCGAGCCGGCCGCACCCCGTCAGGAGCAGGGCCGTGGCGCCCAGGGCGACGGTCAGCCGGGTGGCGTGGCCGGCGGTCCCTGGGGCGGGCGGGCGCGTGGTGCGGTGTGCGGGCTCAGGTGCTGCGGCTTCTGATGCCGTGGCCTTAGGTGCGCCGACTTCCGGCGCCGTGACCTGAGGTGCCGAGGCTTGCGGTGGCGTGGCTGCTGGTGCCGAGGCTTGCGGTGGCGTGGCTGCTGGTGCGGCCTTCTGCTCGGTGGTCATCGGGTCCCCCGTTCTCCCCGGCCGGCCGCCGCGGCCGCCGGCCCGATCCTCTGCTCCAGGATGTGCAGGGCCCTGCGGACCAGGGCCTCGTCGAGCATCCAGTCCGGTGCCCCCGTCCATATCGCGCCGGGCGCCGGTATGACCCCGCCGACCGTGTCCGGATCCGGTGGCTCCAGTGGCTCCGGCGGCTCGGGGCGCGGTTCGCCCCGCGCGTCGGCACGGCGTTCGGCTTCCCGCCGGGCCCGGCGCCGGGCTCGTACCTCGGCTCGGTGCCGGGCGTGTGTCCAGGCTGCTTCGTAGTGGGCCAGTTCCTGGTCGGCGCAGGCGGCGAGGGCCAGGCCGCGCTGCTGGCAGGCGGTCACCTCCGTGCGCCACTGCGACACCCAGCCGCCGAAGCGGGCCAGGGCCGCGGGCACGTCCTCGCGCCGGTGGTCGTACTCGGTCACGATCCGCGCGGACTCCGCGTGCACGCGGTCGATGTGGGCCGCGTTCCGTGTGACGAAACGGGACCGCAGGTCCTCCAGTGCCATCCGCAGACCGCGTTCGAGCTGGCGGGCGTAGTGCTCGGGGCCGATGCCGGCCCGTCCGTCCCGCTTTCCGCGGCGGGCGGCCCGCCAGCGGGTGCGCGCGGTGAGGCGGCTGCGGCCGTAGTCCGTCGGGACGGACTTCACCTCGCTCATGGGATCTCCCTCGTCGATTCCCCGGACCGCCCTCCTGGGCCGCGTGCGGGCACGGCGACGGTGCCCTCGCCGGGGCGAAGGCCACGCCGGAATCCGGAATTTCGCGCAGCCTAGGGGAAAAACGAACGCCGAAGGGAGGGATTTTCGACACCGGATTTCCGGTCATCCGGAAATCAGCCGGAGATCGGCCGGAGGGCGACCGGAGTGGTGCCCGCGTTCCTGGAAAACTTCCGAAAAGCCCGGTGGGGCGGGCGGGACTCGGAATAGTCTTCCCTTCCGCTTCGGGCCTTTGGGACCCAGAAAAGCGAATGGATCTTCGAATACACAGCGGTGCACGCCGGGTGCATTCGGGGAGTACAGGGGCGCAAGGGGGGCGCATGACCGAATACGACGCCGACGCGGCACGCGAGGTGCGGATCGCCGACGGCTATTTCCCCGTCGAGACACTCGGCCCCGGCCGCCGGCTGGCCCTGTGGTTCCAGGGCTGCGCCCTGGCCTGCCCCGGCTGCATGTCCCGGCACACCTGGGACCCGGCGGGCGGACGGACGGCGACCGTGGGCGAACTGCTCCGGCTGTGGGAGGCCGCGCTGGAGCGTGGCGCGCGGGGCCTGACGGTGAGCGGCGGGGAACCCCTGTCCCAGCCCGCCGCGCTGGCCGCGCTCCTGCGGGGCGCCGACCGGCTGCGCCGCCGCGGCGACGGCCCCCGCGCGGACCTGCTCGTCTACACCGGTCACGAACCGGAAGAGGTGCCGGACCGGGTGTGGTCGGCGCTGAGCGGCGCGGACGCGGTGGTGACGGGCCGCTTCCGGGTGGCCGAGCCGACCGACCTGGTCTGGCGCGGCTCGGCCAACCAGCGCCTGGTCCCGCGCACCCGCCTGGGCACCGCCCGCTACGGCCCCCACCTCACCCGCACCTACTCCCCCGGCCCGCGGGTCACCCTGCGCACCGACGGCACGGCCACCCGCCTGTACGGCGTCCCCGCGCGCGGGGAACTACGGCGGCTGGAAGTCGGGCTGGCGGCGAGCGGAGTGCGGCTGAGGGGGCCGAGTTGGCGCGGGTGAGGGGGCGGTCGCCGGGCGGACGGGTATGGGG
>NZ_JARGEF010000273.1:0-9969 GCF_033794725.1 Streptomyces sp. ID05-39B
CGGACGCTTCCTTTGTACTCACCCGAGAGACTCTCTCAGGCTTTCCTCCGGGCGCTTCCCTTCGGTCTTGCGTTTCCGACTCTATCAGACCGTTTCCGGATCCGATTTCCTCGGTGCTTTCCAGGTTCCCGCTTTTCTTTCGCGGTTTCCTTTCCGGCGGTTCCGACTCTATCAGATCCTTTCGGCGCTGATTCCCCGTCAGAGGGGGGTTGCCTTCCCGGCTGTTGGGCCGTTCCGACGTCTCAAACCTTAGCGGATCCTCCCCGGCAAGCGCTAATCGAGCTGCCGGGCCCAAATCGAATTGAATTCGGGCACGCCGAATTACAACCCCGCTGGGAGATCTTGCTTTGGTATGAGTGCCGCTACTGCGGCGGACGCTACCGCAGAACCGTTACGGCTCCGCGGCAACCCGAAGAACTCTACGGACCGGGCTAGGGCGTGTCAAGCAGCCCTGTCAAGATCTTTTAGTCCAGGTCGGTGAGGCGCCCGCCGGCGTCCGGCTGGGCGTGCTCCACCCGGCGCAACAGCCTGGTCAGGACGTCACCGAGGGCCGTGCGGTCGTCGGCGGAGAGGTCCTGGAGCAGATCCTCCTCGAAGACCGTCGCCATTCGCATCGCCTCGAGCCACTTCTCCCGGCCCTCGGTCGTCAGCTCCACGATCACCCGCACTCGGTTGGTCTCGTCCCGCTTCCGGGTCACCAGACCTTCCGTGACCATGCGGTCGATCCTGTGGGTCATTGCGGCCGGCGTCAGACCGAGCCGCTTGGCCAGGTCGCTGGGTCCCATCCGGTAGGGGGCACCGGAGAGGACGAGGGCCTTGAGGACCTCCCAGTCGGCGCTGCTGATGCCGAGCGCGGCGGTCTGGCGGCCGTAGGCGACGTTCATGCGGCGGTTCAGGCGGGAGAGCGCCGAGACGATCTTCTCGACCTGGGGGTCGAGGTCCTGGAATTCGCGCTGGTAGGCGGCGATCTGCTCTTCGAGGGTCGGCTCGCCGCCGATGCCTGTGCTGCCGGGGTCGCCCATGGGCGCCAGTATCGCACGCGGCTCGTTCGCGTTGAAGTTCTTCGAGGTGTACTGTTTAGCTTTGAAATTTACCTTCGAAGTCTTCGGTTCTAAGAACTGAGACTGACCAACTACCTGAGAGAGGTGAACGTGACCAGGGCCATGGGCGCAGCGATGCGCCGGATCCACGTGGGCAACGCACTCAGCGCGTTCGGGCTCGGCTTCACCGTCCCCTACCTGTACGTCTATGTGGCGCAGGTGCGTGGGCTCGGTGCCATGACGGCGGGGCTCGTCCTCGCCGTGTTCGCCGTGGCCGCGCTGATCGTGCTGCCGTTCGCCGGCCGGGCGATCGTGCGGCGCGGCCCGTTGCCGGTGCTGATCGTCGCCCTGGTCACCGCCGCGCTGGGCGCACTGAGCCTGGGGCTGGCCGGTAACGCCACCGCCGTACTGGCCGCCGCTGCCGCGCTGGGGGCCGGGCAGGCCGTGATGCAGCCGGCGCTCGCCACGATGATCGTGGACTGCTCCACCGCGGAGACGCGGTCGCGGGCGTTCGCGACGCAGTTCTTTCTCCAGAATCTGGGGCTCGGGGTCGGTGGGCTCATCGGCGGGCATCTGGTCGACGCCACGCGGGTGTCCTCCTTCACGCTGCTGTTCGCAATCGAGGCGGCGATGTTCCTGCTGCTGGCCGTGGTGATCGCCGGTGTGCGGATGCCGCACGCTCCGCGCGTGGAGGGTGCGCCGCGCGGGTCCGTGAAGGGCGGCTGGAAGCAGATGCTCGGCAACCGGGCCATGGTGCAGCTGTCCGTGCTGGGCTTCGTGCTGTTCTTCGCCTGCTACGGGCAGTTCGAGTCCGGGCTCAGTGCGTACGGCGTCGAGGCCGCCGGCATCTCGACGTCCGCGCTCGGGACCGCACTCGCCGCCAACACCGCGGTGATCGTCGTCGCGCAGTTCGCGGTGCTGAGGTTCGTCGAGCGGCAGAAGCGGTCGCGGGTGATCGCGGCTGTGGGGCTGATCTGGGCCCTGGCATGGGCCGTGGCCGGGTACGCCGGGCTCGGGAACGGCAGTCAGGAGATGGCGACGGCCGCCTTCGTGTCGACGTACGCGCTGTTCGGGCTGGGCGAGGCGATGTTGTCGCCGACGGTGGCGCCGCTGGTGGCCGATCTGGCGCCGGCCGGGCTCGCCGGGCAGTACAACTCGGCGTTCGCGCTGGTCAAGCAGTTGGCGCTGGCGGTCGGGCCGGCCGTGGGCGGGCCGATGGGGGCCTCGCTGCATGCCCCGTACGTGGTGACGTTCTTGGTGTTCTCGCTGGGGATCACGGTGCTCGCGCTGCGGCTGGGGCGGCAGCTCACCGTCGTGCAGGATCAGCCGTGGGTGGCGCGCAGGCGGGTGGTGGCCCGGGGTGGGGTCGCTGTGGAGCCGGTTGCCGCTCAGGCGTGAAGCAGGGGGTGGAGGCGGCCGTCGCCGGAAGGCGACGGCCGCCTTTTCATGCCGTCGGGGGGTGGCTGTCAGCGGTGGGCTGTCACCAGGGCGGCGGTGAAGGGGAAGGTCGTCGTGTCGGCGGGAAGGGCTGCGCGGATGGTGTCGGCGGCGCGGGTGAGGGCTTCCTCGCCCGCGGTGTCGGTGATCGTCTGACCCCAGGGGATCGCGGAGAGGTGGCCGCGGACGTAGTCCTGAAGTGGAGGGAGGGTGACGGGGAAGGTGAGCTCTCGGCCGGTCGGCTGTCGGAAGCCGGCGCGGTCGAGGGCCGCGGTGAGGCGGTCGGCACTGTGGAAGGCAGCCCGGAAGACCTCTGCCGCCTCCGGGTCGCCGTACTGCTCGACGGCCGCGAGCTGGGCGACGAAATAGGGGGAGGCTTCGAGGTTCGACCAGACGGTGGCGGCGAAGCGGCCTCCGGGGCGCAGGACGCGGGCCGTCTCCCGCAGGGCCGCGTCGAGATCGGGGAAGAACTGGGCGCCCTGCTGGCAGAGGACCGCGTCGAATGCCGCGTCCGGGTAGGGGAGGTCGTCGGCGGGGGCGGGGGTGAACTCGATGTCGGGGTAGAGGCGCGGGTGGCGGTCCACGGCGACCTTGAGCATCGCCTCGTTGGCGTCGGCTCCGGCGACGCGGCCGGTGGGTCCGGCCTGTGCGGCGGCGGCGCGGGCCGCGAAGCCGGTGCCGCACGCGAGGTCGAGGACGGTGGCGCCGGGGTAGAGGTCCGCGGCGTCCACGAGTGCGGTCACGAAAGGCGCCATGATGGGCGCGACGTAGTGTTCGTAGCGCTCGGGGGCGCTTCCCTTGAGGTGAAAGCCCGTTGCGTCTGCCATGGGGAGCTACTAGCACCGGGAGGCGCGTTCGCCTAGGTGGCGCGCGCCAGGGAATGGGTGTTCGAGGCCTGTTTCAGTCGGTGGGCTTGGGCAGGACGAACTCGCACCAGACTGCTTTTCCGCCGCCCGGGGTGCGTCTGCTGCCCCAGCTGGTGGCGATCGTGGCGACGATGGCGATGCCGCGGCCCGACTCGTCGGCGGGCTCGGCGCGGCGGCGCCGCGGCAGGTGGTCGTCTCCGTCGGTGACCTCGATGATCAGGCGGCGGTCGGTGCGGCGCAGGCGCAGGCGCATGGGCGGAATGCCGTGCTGGAGGGAGTTCGCGACGAGTTCGCTGGCGGCGAGGACGCCCAGGTCGTGCAGCTCGGCGGGGAAGCGCCAGCTGGTGAGGACCCCGGAGGCGAAGGCCCGCGCGCGGGGGGCCGCTTCGACGCCGCCGAGCAGTTCCAGGGCCGCGTTGCGGAACAGTTCGCCGTCGGGGCCGGTGCGAGCGGGGTGCTGAAGGACCAGGACGGCCACGTCGTCGTCGTGGTCGGCGGTGACGCCGGCCGAGCGGACCAGGCGGTCGCAGACCACTTGGGGGGTGCCGGTGGCACCGGCCAGAGCGCGCTCCAGGGCGGCGATGCCCTCGTCGAGGTCCTCGTTGCGCCGCTCGACCAGGCCGTCGGTGTAGAGGACGGCGGTGGAGCCGGGGCCCAGCGGGATCGAGCCGGAGGCGTGCATCCAGCCGCCGGTGCCGAGCGGCGGGCCGGTGGGTTCGTCGGCACGCAGGACGGTGCCGCTCTCGTCGCGGACCAGGATCGGCAGGTGGCCCGCGGAGGCGTACACCAGCCGTCCCTCGTTGGGGTCGTGGATGGCGTAGACGCAGGTGGCGATCTGGTTGGCGTCGATCTCCATGGCGAGGCCGTCGAGGAGCTGGAGGATCTCGTGCGGCGGGAGGTCGAGGCGGGCGTAGGCGCGGACGGCCGTGCGGAGCTGGCCCATGACGGCTGCCGCTCGGACGCCGCGGCCCATGACGTCGCCGATGACGAGGGCGGTGCGGCCGCCACCGAGGGTGATGACGTCGTACCAGTCGCCGCCGACGGCCGCCTCGGTGCCGCCGGGGTGGTAGGTGGCGGCGATGCGCAGGTCGTCGGGTTCTTCCAGCTCCTGGGGGAGCAGGGAGCGCTGGAGGGTGACGGCGGTCTCCCGCTGGCGGCGCTCGCTGGCTCTGAGGCGCTCGGCGGCTTCGGCGTGGTCGGTGACATCGGTGGCGAACACCAGTACGGCGCTCTCGCCGTGGTTCTCCGGGACCGGGGTGCAGGTGAAGGTGTAGGAGCGGCCGTCGGGGGCCTTGCGGGACTTCAGGGTGCGGGGCTTGCCGCTGCGCTGGGCCTGGTCGAGGAGCGGCATCAGGCCGAGTTCGTGCAGCTCGGGAAGTGCCTCGGCGGCCGGTTCGCCGATGAGGCGTACGCCGAAGGCCGCCGTGTAGGCGTCGTTGACGTAGGCGAGGCGGTGGTCGGGGCCGTGGACGAGTGCGACGAGGGCCGGGACGCGGTCGAGGACCTCGCGGGCCGGGAGTTCGTCGACGGCGGGCACCGGGGGCGGCTCGTCGGTGAGTTGTTCGACGCGGGCCGCGGGTACTGAGCCGGGGCCGGAGCCCTCGCTCCGCCGGTCCGTGGTGGTGACCGGGTGCTCCGCTCGCGCGACGGCGGCGCGGCGCTGCGTTCCGGGGAGCCGGGCGCTCCAGCGCGTGAAGTTCACGAATCCTTGCCTCGTGTAGTCGTCGACGGCCGGCTCCGGGCCCGGCCTGGGCTCAGGGCCGCGCGGCGGTGGCCGCACATTGTTACAGCACCCCGGGTGTGGAGCGCGGGGGGACAGCCTCGTGGTTCGGCAGCGGTGGGTGGTGGCCCGCCGGGGGCTCAGGAGGGGCGATGAGCAGGGAGCAGTCTGGCAGGGCGGCCGCCGTCCGGGCCGACATTCTTCAGACGTGGGGGCGGCCGGTGGAGTTCCTGGATCGGGTCAGGACGACCCCTTCGGGTCGCCGGAAGACTCGTCAGAAGGCTTTCCACCGGCAGCGAGTTCGAACTCCGCGCGGGGATGTTCGAGAGATCCGAGCGAGACGATCTCCCGTTTGAAGAGTCCCGACAGCGTCCATTCCGCGAGGACGCGCGCCTTGCGGTTGAAGGTGGGGACCCGGCTGAGGTGGTAGGCCCGGTGCATGAACCAGGCCGGGTAGCCCTTCAGCTTGCGCCCGTAGACGTGCGCGACGCCCTTGTGCAGCCCGAGGGAGGCGACCGAGCCGACGTATTTGTGCGCGTACGTCTGCAGGGGCTCGCCGCGCAGGGAGCGGGCGATGTTGTCGCCGAGGAGCTTGGCCTGCCGTACGGCGTGCTGGGCGTTGGGGGCGGTGTCCGTGCCGGGCCGGGCTGCGGTGACGTCGGGGACGGCGGCGGCGTCCCCGGCCGCCCACGCGTGCGTGACGCCCTCGATGGTCAGCTGGGGGGTGCACTTGAGGCGGCCGCGCTCGGTGAGCGGCAGGTCGCTGGCGGCGAGCACCGGGTGGGGTTTGACGCCGGCGGTCCACACGACCGTACGGGTGGGGAAGCGGGCCCCGTCGCTGAGGACGGCGACGCGGTCCGCGCACGACTCCAGGCGGGTGCCGAGGCGGACGTCGATGTTGCGGCGGCGCAGTTCGCTGACGGTGTAGCGGCCCATGTCCTCGCCGACCTCGGGGAGGATCCGGTCGGAGGCCTCGACGAGGATCCACTTCAGGTCCTCGGGTGTGACGTTGTGGTAGTAGCGGGTGGTGTAGCGGGCCATGTCCTCCAGCTCGCCGAGCGCCTCCACGCCGGCGAAGCCGCCGCCGACGAAGACGAAGGTGAGGGCCGCGTCGCGGATCGCGGGGTCGCGGGTGGAGGAGGCGATGTCCATCTGTTCGATGACGTGGTTGCGCAGGCCGATGGCCTCTTCGACGGTCTTGAAACCGATGGCGAAGTCGGCGAGCCCCGGGATGGGCAGCGTGCGGGAGACCGAGCCGGGCGCCAGGACCAGTTCGTCGTACGTCAGCTGCTGGGGGCCCGTGCCCTCCTCGCCGGTGGCGAGGGTGGTCAGGGTGGCGGTGCGCTTGGCGTGGTCGACGGCGGTGACCTCGCCGACGACGATCCGGCAGTGCGGCAGGACGCGGCGCAGCGGTACGACGACGTGCCGCGGGGAGACGGCGCCCGCGGCCGCCTCGGGCAGGAACGGCTGGTACGTCATGTACGGGTCGGGTGTGACCACCGTGATCTCGGCTTCGCCCCGGCCCAGTTCCTGTTTCAGCTGCCGCTGGAGCCGTAGGGCCGTGTACATCCCGACGTAGCCACCGCCGACAACGAGAATGCGCGCACGTTCCTTCACCATCCCATGACGCACCCGGCGCCGGAGTTTGTCCACAGCCCCGACAATTTGTGTGACCGCGGGCCGGGCGGAGGCGGGGGCGGCCGAACCACCGGCGTGGACGGTAGGCGTGCAGGTCAGAGGGTACGCGCCGGGGTGCGGGAAGGGGCATTATCGGGACGTATGCGTCCCGTACTCCGATCGGGGGGCGCTCCGTGCGGAACCTGCCCCTTCTGAATTGACTCCCTCTCAACTATGTTCGTGTGTCGACGGGGTGCAGGGGGAAGCGCTCGTCGGATCCGCGAGGTGCTGCCGACGGCAGGGCCTCGTCCGCGGGTCCGGGTCGGTTGTCCCCTGTTCCATGCGCCCCGTGCTTTCCATGGCGGGGAGAGTCTCCGGGGGGAGACGTCATTACCGGGGGAACATTCATGCACATTCAGGACACGCATTGGTCGTCCGCGTCCACGCTTGGACCGGGCGGCATGGTAGGCGCGGCGGCGGGCAACGGACGCGGGGACACCTCGCGGTCCACGCCACTGCGCGTGGACGCACAGCGCAATCTGGAACACGTACTGCGTGCGGCGCGCGAGGTCTTCGGCGAGCTGGGATACGGCGCGCCGATGGAGGACGTGGCGCGGCGCGCCCGGGTCGGTGTCGGCACGGTGTACCGGCGCTTTCCCAGCAAGGACGTCCTGGTCCGGCGGATAGCCGAGGAGGAGACCTCCCGGCTGACCGACCAGGCACGGACCGCGCTGGGCCAGGAGGACGAGCCGTGGTCGGCGCTGTCGCGCTTCCTGCGCACGTCGGTGGCCTCCGGCGCCGGGCGGCTGCTGCCGCCGCAGGTGCTGAAGGTCGGCGTCGCGGAGGAGGGCTCCGCCGTCGACGAGGTGCGGGTTCCGCAGCAGCGGAGCCAGCCGGGCGGCGGCGAGCTGCGGCTGGTCGCCGACGAGGGCTTGCAGGCCGTCGTCGACGACACGGGGGCCGCGGCCCTGCTCGAGGTCGTGGGCCAGCTCGTCGACCGGGCACGGGCGGCTGGTGAGCTGCGGCCGGACGTCTCGGTCTCGGACGTCCTGCTGGTCATCGCCACCGCGGCGCCTTCCCTGCCGGACCCGGCCCACCAGGCGGCGGCTTCGTCCCGCCTCCTGGACATCCTGTTGGACGGGCTGCGGTCTCGGCCGGCTTCTTAGCCGGTCGGTTTGCCGGCCGGCCGGTTTGCCGGCCGGTCGGTCTCGGGCTGTCGCTCGTGGGCTGCCGCTTGGGCCGTCGGTCTTGACCGATCGTCCTGGGCTGTCGCTCTCGTCCGCTAGGTCGACACTGGGCTGCCGGTCTTGACCGATCGGCGCTGGCCGGTCGGCCTCAGGTGGGAGGGCGGGGCGCGAGGCGTTTCATGGCTTCGCGTGACAGGTCCGCCCGGTTGCGAAGTCGGACGGTGGCCGTTCCCGAGCGGCGGGTCGTTGGCCGGTTTCTGGGGGGGCTCACCCGGTTCATTGGGGGGAGCCCCCACCTCCTTGAGTGCGGGCGGGTGACCCCCTGGGGGATTCTCGTTCCGGGCGTGGCCGTCGGCCGGCGAGGGCGTGGCCGTCAGCGGGGTGTGGGTGGCTACTCGAAAAGGTGACGCGGGTGTCTCCGGACCGGGCTGGGGCCCCTCTCCCCTCGACCGTCGGTGCATTCCACGCATATCGACCTCAGGCGTCAACCGGGCCCCACGGACGGCCAGTTGAACCTTCCCCGTCCGAGCGAATTTCGGTGCCGAGCGGAGGCAGGTCCCCACGGACGACTGGATGCCCCCTCCCGCGGGGTTCTGAACAAAAGCCAATATGGCACTCTGACCCGTTGGCAGGGACTGGTTCGGCAGGCGGCGGGGGCTTTCCGGGATGAGCGTTGACGGCAGGGACGAGTCACTGGGCGACGGTGACGCGGAGGCCGGTGGCCGGTTTTCACCGCAGGTGCCCAGCCAGGGCGGGCGCGCGGGCGTCCCACAGGGCGGCGACCCCGCCCTGGGTGATGGCGGTGTCCCGGTCGAGAACAGCGTCCCGGCGCAGCGCGACCGGCGCGAGGACAGCGTCCTGCCGCCGCTGCGCGAGGTGCCGCCGGCCGACCCCGGCCTGATCGCCCGGATGCGTTCCGGCGACGACACGGCGTACGAGGAGCTGTACCGGCGCCACGCCGACGCCGTGCGCCGTTACGCGCGCACCTGCTGCCGGGACGCCCACACCGCCGACGACCTCACCGCGGAGGTCTTCGCCCGCATGCTCCAGGCGGTGCGCCGCGGTTCCGGCCCCGAGCACGCCGTACGCGCCTACCTGCTCACCTCCGTACGCCGGGTCGCCGCGGGCTGGACGCAGTCCGCGAAGCGTGAGCAGCTCGTCGACGACTTCGCGTTGTTCGCCGCGCACGCCTCCCGTTCCTCCGAGGTGTCCGACGACGACACCCTCGACCTCGGGGCCGACGTACTGGCCATGCACGAGGCCGAGCAGTCCATGGCCATGCAGGCCTTCCGCTCACTGCCGGAGCGCTGGCAGGCCGTGCTGTGGCACACCGAGGTCGAGGACGGGTCGCCGAGTGAGGTGGCCACGCTGTTCGGCCTCGATGCCAACGGCACGCGCGTGCTCGCCAGCCGGGCCCGCGAGGGCCTCAAGCAGGCCTATCTCCAGGCCCACGTCAGCGCGACCCTGACCAGCGACGAGGAGTGCGCCCGCTACGCCGACCAGCTCGGCACCTACGCCCGCCGCCGGCTGCGCACCCGCGCCGAGCGGGGGTTGCGCAAGCATCTGGACGAGTGTGCCAAGTGCCGGCTGGCCGCCCTGCAGATCGAGGAGGTCGCCAGCGGCATCCCCGCCGTGGTGCCCATCGCGGTCATCGGCTGGTTCGGTGCCGCCGGGTACGCCAAGGCCGCCGCGCTCATCGCCGGTGGTGCCGGAGCCGGGGCGGCGGGCGCCGCGGGCGCGGCGGCGAGCGGCGGGACGGGCGGGTCGAGCGCCGGCGGCGCGGCCGCCTCGGAGGGCCTGGGCGCGCCGGTGAAGGGCGGTATCGCGGCCGGTGTGGTCGTGGTGGCCGCCGCCGTGGTGGCGCTCGCCCTGGTCGGCGACGACAGCCCGGCCGACCAGCCGGTGGCCAAGCCGTCGGCGTCCGCGCCGGTCGTGCTGCCGGAGGAACCGGTGGCCGCGCCCACCCCCACACCCGAGCAACCCGACCCGCTGCCGCCGGCGGTCGTCCCGGACGACCACAGCCGGACCCCGTCGGCGTACACCGAGAAGACGACCTTGCCGAGCTTCATCGTCATGTCGTCGACGCCGGCCACGGCGTCGTA
>NZ_JARGEF010000274.1:0-9936 GCF_033794725.1 Streptomyces sp. ID05-39B
CTCCCCCTTCTCGGCCCCGACGCGGCCCTGGGATTCGACACCGAACCGGACACCAAGCCGACCCCCGCCCGAGGCTTCGACGCCGTGGCGGAGGCCGTGCTCGGGGACGATCCGCGCTCGCTTCCCGGGGTCGACGGGGCGCCCGCGCTGCTCGGTGAGCCGATGGCGCGAATCAACGAGGCGGTGCGGGCGGGTCGCACGGACACGGCCGCGGCGCTCGCGGAGCGGACGGTGACCGAGGCGTCGGCGACGCTGGGACCGGAGTACCCCGAGGTGCTCCGGCTGCGTGAACTCGCCGCGTACATCGCCTACTTGGCCGGTGACCCGGTCCGCTCCTTCCACCTCTCGCTCGACCTGGCCCGTATCCACCACGGCAACCGGGACGCGGAGGCCTCGTACGGCAACGTACAGAGCGCGGCGACGGCCTGGCGGGCCGTGCGGGACCCCTTCCAGGGCCTCAACCTTGGCACCGAACTCCTCACCCTGTGGACCGAGTTGGTCACGGAGGGCGGACCCGCCGCCGAGGACGCCGAGGAACTGGAGTCGGCCACGTCCCGGATGACCCGGCTGGCCCGACGGGCCCGCGACTCGGGCGCGGGCCCGCAGGGATAGCCGGCGGACCGCAGGGAACGCGGGCGGACTGCAGGGAACGCGGGCGGACTGCAGGGATAACCGGCGGGCCCGCAGGGAAAGCGGGTGCGCCCGCGGCGACAGCGCATGGGCCCGCGGCGGCAGTGCGCGGGCCCTGGGCCGCAGACCTACTGCGACAACGTCCACACCGCGTGCGCGAGCGCGTCCGCGTTGCGGTTGAGGGCGGTGTCGTTGACGTTGGCGGTGGTGTCGCAGGAGGAGTGGTAGCAGCGGTCGAAGGCCTGGCCGGCCGTACCGCCCCACTTGGTCACCTGCGCCGCCGTCTTCGCGCGGCTCGCCCCGGTGAACAGGCCGCCGACCGGGACGCCCGCGCTCTTGAAGGGCGCGTGGTCGGAGCGGCCGTCGCCCTCGGTCTCGATCTCGGTGGCGACGCCGATGCCCGCGAAGTAGTCCTTGAAGGTCGTCTCGATGGCCGGGTCGTCGTCGTAGACGAAGTAGCCGGGGTTCGGCGAGCCGATCATGTCGAAGTTGAGGTACCCGCTGATCCTGGCGCGGTTCGCGGAGGACAGGCTGTTGACGTAGTAGCGGGAGCCGACCAGGCCGAGTTCCTCGGCGCCCCACCAGGCGAATCTCAGATGCTTGGTGGGCTGGTAGCCGGTACGGGCGACGGTGAGGGCGGCCTCCAGTACGGCCGCCGAGCCGGTCCCGTTGTCGTTGATCCCGGCGCCGGAGCTGACGCTGTCGAGGTGCGAACCGGCCATGACGACCTGGTTGGTGTCGCCGCCGGGCCAGTCGGCGATCAGGTTGTAGCCGACCCGGCCGGACGCGGTGAACTGCTGGATCCTGGTGGTGAATCCGGCGGCGTCCAGCTTGGCCTTCACATAGTCCAGGGAGGCCCGGTAGCCGGTGCGGCCGTGGGCCCGGTTGCCGCCGTTGGCGGTGGCGATGGACTGGAGCTGGGTCAGGTGTGCCTTGACGGCGGTCACCGGGATGTCGGGCGCCGCGGTGATCGTGGCGGGCTCGGGGGCGGGTGCCGCGCCGGCTATGGATCCGGTGGCGAGCAGCGTGGCGGCGGCGACGACGGCGGTCGCCGTGGCCCGCCCGGAAACGGAGAGCTTCATGGTGGGGGGCTCCGAGTTCCAGAGGGATCCCCGGTGGGTTGGCCACAGGGAACCCACAGTGAATGGGGTGCCTGGATGGTGAAGCTGTGGCCAACTCTCCGTCAAGAGTGCTATCTGGACAAGGAGTTCACATGACGGAGCCGCTCGCCGCCCGGCGGCCGTGAACGTTTGGACCCGCCTTCACCCGGCCGCCCCGACCCCTGTTTCCAGCTCTGTTTCCGGGCCTGTTTCCAGCCCTGTTTCCAGCCCTGCTTCCGGTTCTGTTTCCAGCTCTGTTTCCGCGCCTGTTTCCGCCGCTGCCCGGCTCTGTGCACGCAGAACTCGTTCCCCTCCGGGTCCGCCATCACCACCCACGCCCCGGACGGTTCCTTCACCTCCGCCAGCACGCTCGCGCCGAGCGCGGTGAGCCGCTCGACCTCCCCCTCCCGCCGCCCCGCACCGGGGTGCAGGTCGAGGTGGAGCCGGTTTTTGACCGTCTTGTGCTCCGGCACCCGCTGGAACAGCAGCCGCCGCCCCAGCCCGGTGCCGCTCTCCGCGTCGAAGGGGTCCGCGGGATGCCGTACGGCGATCAGGTCCCGGAAGGCCGGGCGGCCGTGGTGCTCCAGGGTGGCCGCGCCGGGCAGTGCGCCGAGTCCCAGCAGCCGCTCGATGAGCGCGCTGTTGTCCTCGACCGTGTAGTGCAGCGCGGCGGCCCAGAAGTCCGCCTCTGTGTGCGGGTCGAGGGAGTCGACGACGAGTTTCCAGTGGACGGGCGTGGGTTCCGTTGAGGGTGTCTCGCTCATGTAACCAGTTATATTGGTTACATGAGCGCGCGGGCAACGGAAACGCCGGAACACCCGAAAACACCGGGTGCGGCCACATCGTCGACATCGTCCGCATCGCCGGGATCGCCTGTGTCACAGGCATCGCCGACCGGCCGGCCGTCGTCACCCGGTCGGCCCCCTGGCCTGACGCTGGTCTCGCACGACGGCACGCCCTACCGCTTCGACCCGGGCGCCCTCTGCCTGGAGCTGCTGCCCACCGGCGGACCCGGCGCCCTCGCCCGCTACGAGGTGCTGCACGAACCCGCCGACCTTGTTGCCTGGGCAGCCCGCAGCCGCCTGCCCGAAGGGCTGGAAGTCGCCGTGTCCGAAAGGGAGGTGCGCCGGGTACGGGAGGTCCGGGACGCCCTCTTCCTCCTCACCGCCGACCGGGCGCACGGCCGCCCCCTGCGGCCGGAGCACCTCGACGCCCTCAACGAGGCCGCGGCCGAGCCCCCGCTCGTCTCCCGGCTCACCCCGGACGGAACCCGTGCCTGGTCGCCCGGCGCCACCGGCACCCATCTGCTCTCGACCGTCGCCCGCGACGCGATCGACCTCTTCAGCGGCCCGCACGCGCACCGGGTCCGCGAGTGCGGCGCGCACGACTGCCGCCTGCTGTTCGTCGACACCTCCCGCCCCGGCCGCCGCCGCTGGTGCGCGATGGAACACTGCGGCAACCGCGAGAAGGTACGCGCGCACCGGGCACGCGGGCGCCTCACGGAGAGCTAGCCACCCGCTCGCAGGCTCACGGAGCGCTAGTCACCCGCCAGGCGCCCCACGGAAAGCCAGTCACCCGCGCGGAGCCTCACGGTGACCGTCGTTACGGCTTGGCAAGGGGGGAGACGCCCGGCGCCTCGACAGAGGACGGCACGCTCTCGGGCTTCGGTGCGGGACCGGCGGTGCCGGGCGTCCCGGTCTCGGCGGCGAGCGCCAGTGCGGTCCTGGCCGACCGTGCCGTACGCGCCGTACGGACCGAGGAGCGCCACGCGTCCCCGGTGAGCAGCACCAGCGCCAGCCAGACCAGCGCGAAGCCGGCCCAGCGCTCGGGCGGCATGGCCTCGCCGAAGTAGAGGACGCCGAGGAGGAACTGGAACACAGGCGCCATGTACTGCAACAGGCCCAGCGTGGACAGCGGCACCCGGATCGCCGCCGCGCCGAAGCAGACCAGCGGAAGCGCGGTGACGATGCCGGTGGAGGCGAGGAGAGCCGAGTGCCCGAGGCCCTCATCGGTGAAGGTGGAACCGCCGTGGCCGGCCAGCCACAGCAGATAGCCGAGCGCGGGCAGGAACTGGATCGCCGTCTCGGCGGCCAGCGACTCGACCCCGCCGAGGTTGACCTTCTTCTTCACCAGCCCGTAGGTGGCGAAGGAGAAGGCGAGGCAGAGGGAGATCCACGGCGGGCGGCCGTACCCGATGGTCAGCACGAGAACGGCGGCGAGGCCGACGCCGACCGCCACCCACTGCACGGGCCGCAGCCGCTCCTTCAGCAGCAGGACGCCCATGGCGATGGTGACCAGCGGGTTGATGAAGTAGCCCAGCGACGCTTCGACGACATGGCCGCTGTTCACGGCCCAGATGTAGACGCCCCAGTTCACCGTGATGACGGCGGCCGCGACCGTGACGAGCGCGAGCCTGCGCGGCTGGCGCAGCAGCTCACCGGCCCACTTCCAGCGCCGTACGACGATCAGCGCGGCGGCGACGAAGGCGAGGGACCACACCATGCGGTGGGCCAGGATCTCGGCCGCGCCGGCGGGCTTGAGCAGCGGCCAGAAGAGGGGGACGAGGCCCCACATCCCATAGGCGGCGAAACCGTTCAGCAGGCCGACCCGGCCCTCACCACCCTTGGACGTCCCGGTCACGGGCCCCTCCTTCTCACGACCTCACGACAGGCATGCGTGGACGAAGGTAACGCCGGACACCCCCGCCTGTCATGTCCGTATCGCCATACGGTCGTGACAGGCGGGGGTCGGGAGGCCCGGGGGCCCGGAACGGGGGAGTAGCGGCCCTCGGGCGGGACGGCGAGCCTCGGGTGGGAGGCGCGAGGTCAGTCCTTCAGGGCGGCGGCGATCGCCTCGGACAGCGGGGTGGTCGGGCGCCCCGCCAGGCGGGAAAGGTCACCGGTGGAGATGACCAGCTCGCCCTTCGAGATCGACGTGTCCACGCCGGCCAGGATCGCGGCGAACGGCTCGGGCAGCCCGGCGCCGGTCAGGATGCCGATCAGGGTCTCGGCGGGCACGGGGCTGTAGCCGATCTCCTTGCCGGTCTGCCCACTCAGCTCGGCCGCGTACTCCGCGAAGCTCCACGCCTCGTCGCCGCCCAGCTCGTACGTCGTGTTCTCGTGCCCCTCGCCGGTCAGTACGGCGACCGCGGCGGCGGCGTAGTCCGCGCGGGCGGCGGAGGAGACGCGGCCCTCACCGGCGGCGGCGACGACGGCGTTGTGCTCCAGCACCGGGGCGAGGTTCTCGGTGTAGTTCTCGTGGTACCAGCCGTTGCGCAGCAGGGAGTAGGGCAGCCCGGAGGCGAGCAGTGCCTTCTCGGTGGCGCGGTGATCGTCGGCCAGCGCGGCGCTCAGGGTGCCGGGCGCGCTGGTGTACGCCAGCAGTGCGACGCCGGCCGCCTTCGCGGCGTCGATGACGACCTGGTGCTGGGCCGGGCGGCCCTTGTCGACCTCGCTGCCCGAGATGAGAAGCACCTTGTCACCGGCGGCGAACAGGCCGTCGAACGTCTCGGGGGTGTTGTAGTCGGCGACCGCGAGCTTCACGCCGCGCTCGGCGAGGTGCGCGGCCTTGGCCTTGTCGCGCACGACGGCCGTGATCCCCTCCGCGGGGACCTTCTCCAGCAACTGCTCCACGACGTGACGGCCGAGGTGTCCGGTGGCTCCGGTGACGACAATGCTCATGGTTCAGAACTCCTTGGGGTGCGGTCTGCAACTAACCCTAAGGCATGCGCTAACTCTTGGAAAGTACCCACTTTGAAGTAAGGTACTGGCGTTCAGGTAAGTGGATCGGAACGAGGGGCCTGCACAAACGCAGAGGCCCGGAACCTCCGCGGTTCCGGGCCTCTGCGCGAGGCGGACGCAAGCGACTGGTCGCTCAGCCGACGACCGTCCAGGTGTCCCCGCCGGCCAGCAGCGACGCCAGATCCCCCTTGCCGTGCCGCTCGATCGCCTCGTCGAGCTGGTCGCTCATCTGGGTGTCGTACACCGGACGCTCGACGGAGCGCAGGACGCCGATGGGGGTGTGGTGCAGGGTGTCAGGGTCGGCCAGCCGGGACAGTGCGAAGGCGGTGGTCGGCGAGGCGGAGTGCGCGTCGTGGACCAGGATCTCGGACTCGTTCTCCGCGCTCACCGTCACCACCTCCAGATCGCCGGTCACCCGGTTCCGCACGACGCCCCTGGACCGGTCGCCGCCGAACCGGATCGGCTGTCCGTGCTCCAGCCGGATCACCGCCTCCTCGGCCGACTGCCGGTCCTTGAGCGCCTCGAAGGCTCCGTCGTTGAAGATGTTGCAGTTCTGGTAGATCTCCACCAGCGCCGTGCCCGGATGGGCGGCGGCCTGACGCAGCACCTCCGTCAGATGCTTGCGGTCGGAGTCGATCGTGCGTGCCACGAACGACGCCTCCGCGCCGATGGCCAGCGACACCGGGTTGAAGGGCGCGTCCAGCGAGCCCATCGGCGTCGACTTGGTGATCTTGCCGACCTCGGAGGTGGGCGAGTACTGCCCCTTGGTCAGCCCGTAGATGCGGTTGTTGAACAGCAGGATCTTGAGATTCACATTGCGCCGCAGGGCGTGGATGAGGTGGTTGCCGCCGATGGACAGCGCGTCGCCGTCCCCGGTGACCACCCACACGCTCAGGTCGCGTCTGCCGGCGGCGAGCCCGGTCGCGATCGCCGGGGCACGCCCGTGGATCGAATGCATCCCGTAGGTGTTCATGTAGTAGGGGAAGCGCGAGGAGCAGCCGATGCCCGAGACGAAGACGACGTTCTCTCTCGCCAGCCCCAGCTCCGGCATGAAGCCCTGGACGGCCGCCAGGATCGCGTAGTCACCGCAGCCGGGGCACCAGCGCACTTCCTGATCGGACTTGAAGTCCTTCATGGACTGGCGGCCCTCGGCCTTGGGGACCAGTGAAAGCGCCTCGATCGTGCCCGTGCCTTCCGTGGACGTGTCAGCCATCGATGGCCTCCTTGAGCGCCGAGGCGAGCTGTTCCGCCTTGAACGGCATGCCGTTGACCTGGTTGTACGAGTGCGCGTCGACCAGATACCTCGCCCGGATCAAGGTGGCGAGCTGGCCCAGGTTCATCTCCGGGATCACGACCTTGTCGTAAGCCTTCAGGACCGCGCCCAGATTCTTCGGGAAGGGGTTCAGATGCCGCAGATGGGCCTGCGCGATCGGCTCCCCGGCCGCCCGCAGCCGCCGTACGGCCGCGGTGATGGGCCCGTAGGTGGAACCCCAGCCCAGGACCAGGGTCCTCGCCTCGTGCGGGTCGTCGACCTCGACGTCCGGCACGTCGATGCCGTCGATCTTGGCCTGCCGGGTGCGGACCATGAAGTCGTGGTTGGCCGGGTCGTAGGAGATGTTGCCCGTGCCGTCCTGCTTCTCGATCCCGCCGATACGGTGCTCCAGACCTGGCGTCCCCGGCACCGCCCACGGCCGGGCCAGCGTCCGCGGGTCCCGCTTGTACGGCCAGAACACCTCGGAGCCGTCCTCCAGGGTGTGGTTGGGACCCTGCGCGAACTGCACGGTCAGATCAGGCAGTTCGTCCAGTTCCGGGATGCGCCAGGGCTCGGATCCGTTGGCGAGGTAGCCGTCGGACAGCAGCATCACCGGGGTGCGGTACACCAGGGCGATCCGGGCCGCCTCCAGAGCCGCGTCGAAGCAGTCGGCGGGTGTGCGGGGCGCCACGATGGGCACCGGGGCCTCGCCGTTGCGCCCGAACATCGCCTGGAGCAGATCCGCCTGCTCGGTCTTCGTCGGCAGACCGGTCGACGGCCCGCCGCGCTGGATGTCGATCACCAGCAGCGGCAGCTCCAGGGACACGGCGAGCCCGATGGTCTCCGACTTCAGCGCCACACCGGGCCCGGAGGTCGTGGTCACCGCCAGCGACCCGCCGAACGCCGCCCCCAGCGCCGCGCCGATGCCCGCGATCTCGTCCTCGGCCTGGAAGGTGCGTACGCCGAAGTTCTTGTGCTTGCTCAGCTCGTGCAGGATGTCCGAGGCCGGCGTGATCGGGTACGAGCCCAGGAACAGCGGAAGGTCCGCCTGCCGGGAGGCGGTGACCAGCCCGTACGACAGCGCCAGGTTCCCGGAGATGTTCCGGTAGGTGCCGACCGGGAACGCCTTGGACGCCGGGGCGACCTCATAACTGACCGCGAAGTCCTCGGTCGTCTCCCCGAAGTTCCAGCCCGCCCGGAAAGCGGCGATGTTCGCGGCGGCGATGTCCGGCTTCTTCGCGAACTTCGACTTCAGGAACTTCTCCGTCCCCTCCGTCGGCCGGTGGTACATCCACGACAAGAGGCCGAGCGCGAACATGTTCTTGCTGCGCTCGGCCTCTTTGCGGGTGAGGTCGAAATCCTTGAGAGCCTCGACGGTCAGGGTGGTCAACGGGACCGGGTGGATCTGATAACCGTCGAGGGAACCGTCCTCCAGCGGCGAGGCCGCGTACCCCACCTTCTGCATCGCCCGTTTGGTGAACTCGTCGGTGTTGACGATGATCTCCGCGCCACGCGGCACATCACCGATGTTGGCTTTCAGTGCCGCCGGATTCATCGCGACCAGCACATTGGGCGCATCACCCGGCGTGAGGATGTCGTGGTCGGCGAAGTGCAACTGGAACGAGGAAACGCCGGGGAGGGTGCCGGCGGGCGCGCGGATCTCGGCGGGGAAGTTCGGCAGGGTCGACAGGTCGTTGCCGAACGACGCCGTCTCCGAGGTGAAACGGTCACCGGTGAGCTGCATACCGTCACCCGAGTCCCCCGCGAACCTGATGATCACCCGGTCGAGACGGCGTACGTCCTTCGTCCCGCCCGGTTTGCGCTGCTCTCCCACGACGGCTGCGTCGGTTCCGTCGGTTCCGTCGGCCTGTTCCGCTGGACTGCTGACCTGACTGGTCACTGAACTGGACCTCCCTAGAGGCGGCTGTCCGGGGGAAGGCCTTCCCGAAGGCCCTCCCTGGATCAACCCTACGTCTGTAAGGGTCGCCTTCCCTCGGCCATTCACATGACGGTCACCGCCGTGAGACGGCCCGGCGCCCTGACTTGCCATGATTTCCGACTGCCCAGTATGTCCAAGAAGGCGCGACGAGAATGCCTGATAGTCGTCATGAATTGAGATAGGTGAGAACCGCGAGAACGCGACGATGATCTCCGTCGCTCGGGGACAGGCCGAGCTTCAGGAAGATATTGCTGACGTGCTTCTCCACCGCGCCGTCGCTCACCACCAGCTGCTTCGCGATCGCCGAGTTCGTCCGCCCCTCGGCCATCAGCCCCAGCACCTCCCGCTCCCGTGGGGTCAGCCCGGCCAGCACATCCTGCTTGCGGCTGCGCCCGAGGAGCTGCGCGACCACCTCGGGATCGAGGGCGGTGCCCCCCTCGGCCACCCGCACCACCGCGTCCACGAACTCCCGTACCTCGGCCACCCGGTCCTTGAGCAGATACCCCACGCCCCGGCTGGAACCGGCCAGCAGTTCGGTGGCGTACCTCTCCTCCACGTACTGCGACAGCACGAGCACCCCGAGCCCCGGATGCGCCTTACGCAGCCGTACGGCCGCCCGCACTCCCTCATCGGTATGTGTAGGGGGCATCCGCACGTCGGCCACGACCACGTCGGGCAGCGCGCCCTCCGCGTCCAGCTCGGTGATCGTCTTCACCAACGCCTCGGCATCCCCGACCCCGGCGACCACCTCGAGCCCCCGGTCCGTCAACAACCGCGTCAGCCCCTCCCGCAACAGCACCGAATCCTCGGCAATGACCACCCGCACCCTGACCTCCACGCTCGCCGGCCCCCCAGCCACTCGTCCATCCACACAACAGCTCCCAGCATCCCAGCAACCCCGCGCCCGCGCCCGGACAACAGCGGACTGAGGCCGGGAAACGCCTGACGGGAGGCGGTGGTTCCGGATTTGGGAGGGGTGGTTGGGAGGGGGTCGACCGGTCATCGGCGGGAGTCCGACGGGGCTACCTCTGGACCCGCCGGCATGCGCCGCGGCGGAGCCCGACGTGAAGCCCGACGCGGAGTGCCCGCCCTCGTTCAGGGGCATTCCCCGCCGGGGTTCGGGGCAGAGCCCTTGGCGGGGTCGAAGGGGTGGAGCCCTTGGGAACGGGACGGGACGGATCCGGATGGAACGGCACGGGACGGGACGGAGGAGATGGGACGGAACGGGACCTGGCCTGTTAACAAACATGAAGCAACCGAGAAAATAAAAAACGT
>NZ_JARGEF010000275.1:0-9930 GCF_033794725.1 Streptomyces sp. ID05-39B
GTGCGGGGTGGTTGAAGGGGGGCGGCGTGGTGGTGGAAGGGCAGCTTGTCACCGGGGCCCTGCGGGAAGCCGGCGTCCTGCGGTGAGCCCGTGCCCTGCGAGGCGCCCGTACCCTGCGGTGAGCCCGTGCCCTGGTCGGTGACCGGCCCGTGCGGGTGGGCCGCCGGGCCGAGGAGGGCCCGCGCCTGCGACGACAGGGCGCCCCGGCCCGTGATGCCGAGCAGTTCGGCCTCCGACAGGGTCCAGCGGGCCAGCCGGGAGCGGAGGTCGTCGTCACGCTGAGGACCGCGCAGCGGGCGTTCCCAGGCCAGGCGGGCGAGCACCGACTCGGCGGTCGGCGCGGTGCCCTCCGGGAGTCCCGCGAGCAGCGTCAGCACCCGGCGGCGTACCTCCGGGGCGGCCGAGCGGTCCAGGCCAGGACCGAGCGCCGACAGGGTCCGCTCCTTCGTGTCCCGCCCGCCGATCAGCCCCGGCGTCCGGGTCCCCGCGAGCCAGGCCTGCGCCAGCACGACCCACCGCTCGGCGGGGGGTCGCTCCACCCACTCGTCGAAGAACGGGGTGGCCGCGTACCGCTCGTCGGCCTCGCCGTCCGAGGCGATCAGCCCGGCGGCGTACGCCAGCTCGACCCAGAACGCGGCCATCGGCTCCGGCACGTCGAGGGCGACGGCCGTCCGCTTCAGGTCCCGCTGGCTCAGCCCGCCCGCGCGCAGTACCGCGGGACCGCCCTCGTCCCAGTCCTTCAGCAACTCCTCCACGGTGGCCAGCGCGGTGTACGCCTGCCCGGCCGCTGCCGCGTCCACCAGCTGGGGACGGCGGGTCGCCGCCGGCTCCACGGCGGGCGGCACCGGCTCGGGCGTGCGATGGGCGTGGCCGCCCCGCAGATGCAGGGCGACCTCGCGCGGCATCACGACCGTGCCGGGGGCGGTGGGCAGCAGCAGCCCCCGGTCCAGCAGCCAGCGCAGCCGGGCCGCCGGATCCGCGGTCACCTGCCCGTACGGCGGCCCCCAGACCAGCCGCTCCAGGACCTCCAGGGACTCGGCGGGCGCCTCGGTGAGCAGCGCGCCCATCCTCCGGCGGTCGCTGAACAGCGAGGCCAGCGCGGTGACCGCCGACACCGAGTCATGGGTGGACGCCAGCCCGGCCGCCGTCACGATCTCCTGGATCCGGCCCGGCGACATGCCCGCCGTCGCCTCCCGCACGGAGGGGCCGAGACCGGTCGGCGAGGGATGCTGCGGCGAGGGGGCGAGCAGCTCGCGGGCGGTGCGCACCAGCCGCAGCCGGTCGTCGTCACCCCAGAGCAGCGCCTGCTCGCGCAGCACGGCCACGGCACCGGGGAGCGCGGCGACGACGGCCGCGTCCCGCGCGTCCCCGGCCATGAGCCCCAGCAGCTCCTCGTACGCCGCCGGTTCCGCCGCCACGGCCAGCGCCTCCGCCGTCTGGAGCGTGAACCGGTCCAGGTGCTCCAGGGCCCGCACCACCGACGCCCGCGTCCCCGCACGGGTGGCGAGCTGGGTGAGGTCGGTGGGGACCGGGGTGACGAGATCGGGGCGGGCGCGCAGGAGCGCGGCCAGGGACGCGTCGTCCCGGGCGCGGAGCGCCTCCGCGAGGGAACGCGGGGCCGAGGGCTTCTCGTCGCTGCTCATCCGCTCAACGGTAGCGGGTGGCGGGCCCGGTGAGGGGACCCCGCCGGGACCGGGACCCCGTGTGCCAGGTGCACGGCAGGCGAACGGAACGTTTCCCCGCTGACCTCGGGATGAACTTCGTCCGGCGGAACGCCCCAGCCCTGGCAACACTTCGCCCGCAGTGGGTCGCCGTCATCAGCATCGCGATCCCCTCCCTCGGCTTCCTGTGGGAGTTCGCCGTCGGCGGCCGCAAACGGCTCGGCTGCCGGGCGCAGACGGACACGCCGGCCGAGCACGCGACCCAGTCGCCGTACGCCGGCGTGCTGCGGGAGATGCAGCTCGACGGCCACCGGCCGAAGGACCCCTCCTTCGTGCTGCTGCGCAACGAGAACGCCGGCTCCGCCCTGATCGACGACGTCCTGCGCGCCTACGGCAGCCGACTCTGCCCGGAGGTGGACAACCCCCGCGTGTGCCAGCCGTCGTGAGCGCCGGGACGGGGCCACGCTGCGCTAACGTCGTACGGCGGGGTATCCAAGGCACCGGCCCCGGAGGGGACTTCGTGGGTATCGAGAGCGATCAGGTCGTCTACGAGTATCTGAGCCGCGTCGGCGACGTGGCGCAGCAACGGCAGTTGTCGTCGGCCACACGCATGCGGCTCGTGTCCGAGCTGCGCAACGAGATCGACCGGCGGCGCGCCAAGGCGCCCGTCGACAGCCCCGCCGCCGTCCGCCGCATCCTCGACCGGCTCGGCAGCCCGGACGACATCGTCGCGGCGGCGACGGGATCTCCGGGGCGGCGTCGGGGAGACCCCGGACTGGTGGGGCCGCGAGGCGAGCCCGTTCGGGCTGGGGGAGGAGGTGCCGGGGTTCACCGGCGGCGTGGAGATCGCGGACATGCTGCGGCCCCCGCCGAAGCCGCAGGCGGCGAGGACGGAGCCGGTGGAGCGGCTGCCGGAGTCCGACGCGGAGGAGCCCGCCGCCCGCCGACGGTTCCTGCCGTCCCTGCGCGGGGGGCGCTGGAGCAACCCGTTCCTGCTCGTCGCCGCCGCCTGCCTGGTCGCGGGCACGGTCACCGGTACCTGGATCGCCCTGCTCGTCGGCTGGGCCCTGGCCTACGTCTCGCGGCGGCTGTCCGAGGCGGAGAAGAAGTGGGCGGTCTTCGTCCTCCCCGGCCTCGCGGCCACCGGGGGCATCGTCTGGATCTGGGGCCGCACGGCCGGCCGCTGGGGCACCCCGATCCCCGAGGGCCACATGAACGAGGCGCTCGCGCAGACGTGGCCGTGGGTGCTGCGGGGGGCGGCCGTGGCCTCGGCCCTGTTCCTGGTCTGGCGGTCCCAGCGGGACAGGTAGCCCGGACAGCGGGGCGGACAGCGGGACAGGTGGCCGGGACGCCCTCTTGCCCCGGCTCGGCACAATGGTGGGCATGATCTCCGTGCGCTCCGCCGCTCCCGTCGTCGGCTTCGATCTGGACATGACCCTCATCGACTCCCGCCCCGGCATCCACGCCGCCTACGTGGAACTGGCCGCGCGGAGCGGGACGTACATCGACGCCGATCTGGTGGTGACCAGGCTCGGGCCGCCGCTGGAGGACGAGATGGCGCAGTGGTTCCCGGCGGAGCGGGTCGCGGTGATGGCGGACCTGTACCGGGAGATCTACCCGGAGTACGCCGTCACGCGCACGTCCGCGATGCCCGGCGCCCGGGAGGCGATCGAGGCGGTACGGGCGGCAGGTGGGCGGGCGATCGTGGTCACCGCGAAGTGGGAGCCGAACGCCAAGCTCCACCTGACGCACCTGGGCATCGAGGCGGACGCCGTCATCGGCAACCTGTGGGCGGAGAGCAAGGCGGTGGCGCTGCGCGAGCACGGCGCGAGCGTGTACGTGGGCGACCACGTCGGGGACGTTCGCGGCGCCCGTACCGCCGGGGCGCTGTCGGTGGCGGTGCCGACGGGCCCGTGCAGCGCGGACGACCTGCGCGCGGCCGGCGCGGACGTGGTCCTCGCGGACCTGACCCACTTCCCGGCCTGGCTCACGGAGCACGTGACCGCCGGCACGGCCTGACCTGCGGCCACCGTCCGGCGGTTACCGCTCGCCGCGCGCCTGCCGGCGTCCGGCCGCGGCGGACCGCACCACCCCCGCGCCCGCGATCAGGAACCCGACGCCCATGAGCATGCTCAGGCCGAACATGTAGGTGGGAAAGGGCTTCGCGTCGAGGAACAGCGGGGCCACGGTGACCAGTGTGGCCAGGGCGCCGACGAAGAACACGAGGGCACCGGCCCGGATCAGTCGGTCACCGGGCGCGGCGAAATTCGCTTGGTCCCGCGGGCTGGGAGATGTACCCCTGAGGGGAGGAGTGTCACGCACCCGACCAGGGTAGTTCCCAGCCCGAAGGGAACAACCGGGGGACGTCTTGTCACCCGGACAAAGACCATTAGCCTTGGAAGCGGCGGGTCAAGGTGGACCCGCCGCCGCGTTATCAAGACCCGTTTCCCCTGCGGTTTTCCGACGAGTACGAGGACGAGGACAGACGTGCCCACCGGCAAAGTCAAATGGTTCAACAGTGAGAAGGGCTTCGGCTTTCTCTCCCGTGACGACGGCGGTGACGTCTTCGTCCATTCCTCGGTCCTGCCCGCCGGAGTCGAGGCGCTCAAGCCGGGGCAGCGCGTGGAGTTCGGCGTCGTGGCCGGACAGCGCGGTGACCAGGCGCTCTCGGTCGTGGTCCTCGATCCCACACCCTCGGTCGCGGCCGCCCAGCGAAGGAAGCCCGACGAACTGGCCTCCATCGTCCAGGATTTGACGACTCTCCTCGAAAACATCACGCCGATGCTGGAGAAGGGCCGTTATCCCGAGAAGACCTCCGGCAAGAAGATCGCGGGACTGCTGCGCGCGGTCGCCGACCAGTTGGACGTGTGACGCACGAACAGCGGCCGCCCGGCTTACGGGAAATCGAGTGACCGCGGGCCGAGGGGCCGGTACCAGCCCCTCGGCCGCCGCGCGGGGCACCTCTTTCTGTCGCCCTTGCACCGCTTCGCGGGCTGCGGGCGGTTGTGCCGGACTCCGTCCGGCGGCTCCGCTGACCCGGTGGCTCAGGGGAACGAAAGCGACTCGGGCCCGAGCGCCGGTACCAGCCCCTCGGCCGCCGCGCGGGTGAGCAGCCCGCGCACGGCCGCGTAGCCGTCCTCGCCGAGGTCGGCCGTGAACTCGTTGACGTACAGCCCGATGTGCTGGTCGGCGACGGCCGGATCCATTTCCTGGGCGTGTTCCATGACGTACGGGCGGGAGACCTCGGGGGCGTCCCAGGCGGCGCGCACGGAGGCGCGGACCGAGTCGGCGAGGCCGGTCAGGACCGCCGTGCCGAGGGACCGCTTGGCGATGATCGCGCCGAGCGGGATGGGCAGCCCGGTGGTGGACTCCCAGTGCTCGCCCATGTCGGCCAGCCTGTGCAGCCCGTAGTTCTGGTACGTGAAGCGGGCCTCGTGGATGACCAGGCCCGCGTCGACCTTCCCGTCCCGCACGGCGGGCATGATCTCGTGGAACGGCATGACGACGATCTCGCCGACCCCGCCGGGGACCACGTCCGCCGCCCACAGCCGGAACAGCAGGTACGCCGTGGACCGCTCGCTCGGCACGGCGACGGTACGGCCCGTCAGGTCGAGCCCCGCCTCCCTGGTCAGCACCAGCGGCCCGCAGCCCCGCCCCAGCGCACCCCCGCAGGGCAGCAGCGCGTACTCGTCGAGGACATAGGGCAGCACGGCGTACGACACCTTCAGCACGTCCAGTTCGCCGCGTTCGGCCATGCCGTTGGTGAGGTCGATGTCCGCGAACGTCACGTCGAGCGCGGGCGCGCCGGGGACGCGGCCGTGCGCCAGGGCGTCGAAGACGAAGGTGTCGTTCGGGCAGGGGGAGTAGGCGATCCGCAGCGGCTGGTCGCCGGTCATGTCGCCGGTCATGTCACTGGTCAGGTCGGTGCTCATGCGGGTTCCAACTCTCCAGGACGGGTGCGAGCTTCCCGAACGCCGTCGTCAGGGCGGCCAGCGCCTCACCGATGCGCCAGGCGGCGCGGTCGCGGGGGCCCACCGGGTTGGAGACCGCGCGGATCTCCAGCACCGGTACGCCGTGCGCGGCGGCGGCCTCGGCGACGCCGAAACCCTCCATGGCCTCGGCGAGGGCCCGCGGGTGGCGGGCGCGCAGTGCGGCGGCCCGGGATGCGGTGCCGGTGACCGTGGACACGGTCAGGACGGCGCCCGCACGGGCTCCGGTGGCCTCCACGGCCTGCCGTACGAGGGAGCCCGGCGGGTGGTGGGTGACGGTGCCGAAGCCCAGTTCGGTGACCGGCAGGAAGCCGTCGGCGGTCTCCGCGCCCAGGTCGGCGGCGACGATCGTGTCGGCGAGGACCAGGGAGCCGACGGGCGCCTCGGGAAGGAACCCGCCGCCGATACCGGCCGAGACGACGAGGCCGTACGGCGTGCCCGCCAGGGCGGCGGCGGTGAGGGCGGCGGAGACGGACGCGGCGGCGAGGGCGGGGCCGACGCCGGCGGCCAGCAGGTCGTACGCCGTGCCGGTGCGGTGCGGGGTGACACCCGGCAGGCGCACCGGGCTGCCGGGCTCCGGGAACGCCCGTGCCACCGCGTCCCGTTCGGCGGGGACCGCGGTGGCCACGAGGATGCGGGCGCAGGACGTGGTCAGTCGTCCTTCTTCAGCTTGAACGACCACAGGCCGGTCGCCGACTGGCTGTCCTTCTTGCCGTCGCCCGCCTTGATGGTGACCAGGGTCGAGTCGCCCTGGGCGCCGTACTGGGCGTTGAAGAAGACGCTGCCGGGGATGGCGCGGTAGGTCTTGTCGCTGTCCTCGGTGAGCGGCTGGCCGTTCAACAGGATCGTCCAGCGCTGGTCGGCGACGTCCGGGTCGACACCGAAGCGGACGGTCTCGTCCGGGTCGACGCTGATGGACTTGATGTCCTTGTCGGCCAGGCACTTCGCCAGCTCGGCCTGTCCGAGGACTTCGTCCTCACCACCGCAGGTGGCCCCCGAGCTGACCGAGGAGGAGCCGACGGTGATCGTGGACAGCGGAGTCGGCTTGTCGCACGCCGACAGGACGAGCAGTCCGGCGGAAACGGCGCCGGCGGCGGCGACGGCGCGGCGGCGTCGCACAACGGATCGCATCGAGGTCATGGGGCGAAGGCTATCGGGCACGGTCAGCGGTCTCTCTACGTGGGGTGCGGCGCGGCCGCGGGTTACGCCACGCGGGCTGGGGCCGGGCGGCGGGGCCGCCCACATGCGGGGTGGGCCGGCGTGCCGGTTGGGCGGCTTTCGGCCGCCCGGGACGGCCGCCGCGGGGCGGGGCCGGCACACCGGGCCGCCTTCGTTCGGGGAGCCGCCGTGCCGGGCCGGGCCAAGGCCCGTCGGTCAGGCGACCTTCGTGCGGGCTGAGCCGCCGTGCCGTCCGGACCCGATCAGGCTTCGGGCGGTGGTCGACCACCCGATGGCGATCACCACGGCGGCCACGGAGAGCCCCAGGGTGCCGCTCAGCGGCATCACGATGCCGACCGCGCCCCCGAACACCCAGGACACCTGCAGCATCGTCTCCGAGCGGGCGAACGCCGAGGTGCGCACCAGCTCGGGCACGTCCCGCTGGATCAGCGCGTCCAGGGACAGCTTGGACAGCGCCTGCGAGAACCCGGCGATGGCCGTGAGGCACGCCACCAGGAACGCCCCGAAGAAGACCGCCGTGGTGATCACCGCGCCCAGGACCACCGCGACCACGGTCACGATGATCAGTTCCGGGGCGCGTGAGCGCAGGGCCGCGCCCACGGAGGTGCCCAGCGCGTTGCCGACGCCCGCCGAGACGGCGACGATGCCCAGCGACACCGCCGCGCTCTGCCCGGTCATCGGGTGTTCGCGCAGCAGGAACGCCAGGAAGAACGTCAGGAACCCGGACAGCCAGCGCAGGGACGCGTTGGCGCCCAGGGCGTGGATGACCGCGCTGCCGACCGTCCGCAGGCCGGGCCGCTTGACGGGGCGGATGTGCGGGCCGTGCAGATGCTGTGCGTCGGCCGCGAGCAGCGCCCTGTCCTCACCCTTGGAGGAGTCGACCTTGGCCGGCAGGGTGAACGACAGGAACGTGCCCGCGACGAAGATCGCGAAGGCGCCGTAGAGCGGATAGCGCGGGCCCAGGACCTGGAGGGCGCCGCCCAGGGGCGCGGCCAGACCGGTGGCCAGGAGACCGCCCAGGGTGACCCGGGAGTTGGCCTTCACCAGGGAGAAGCGCGGTGGCAGCAGACGCGGCACGACGGCGCTTCTGACCACGCCGTAGGCCTTCGACGCCACCAGGACGCCGAGCGCGGCCGGATACAGCTCGATGCTGCCGGTGACGACCGCGCCGGACAGCACCAGGGCGAGGAGCGCCCGCGCCGCCATCGCGCCCGCCATCGCCGCGCGGCGGCCGTGCGGCAGCTTGTCGAGGAGGGGGCCGATGACCGGGGCGAGGAGGGTGAAGGGGGCCATCGTGATGGCCAGGTAGAGGGCCACCCGGCCGCGGGCCTCGTCGGTGGGGACCGAGAAGAACACGGTGGACGCGAGCGCGATGGTGATCATCACATCGCCGGCGCCGTTCACGGCGTGCAGCTCGATCAGTTTCCCGAGGCCGGACTCGCCGGCGCCGTGCGCGTGCGTCGCCTTGCGGATGCCGCGGGCGGTTCCGGTGAACGGCAGGTGCAGGGCACGGCCGATCGCGCGGACGGACCCGTTCATCCGGCCCGAACCGCTCACCCGGCCCCTCCCCTTGTCGCCCCTCGCCCCACCGGTTCCGGTGGAGCCCTGGGGTGTTCTCGCGGCTGCCACCCCGCCATAGTGCCCCGAGAAACCCGCATGTAGCGCGGATACCGCACGTATGGGCGTGCACGTTCCGGCTCGTGGACGGCTTCCGGGGGGCTCCTGGACCAGCTCCCGGGCGGCTTGTGGGCGGGCCGGGGACCGGGTCGGCAGGGGGGACGAGTGCGGGGAAACTCGGCGCGGAGGGCCGTAGAAGGACCGTCGGTGTGGGATGAGCGGCCGCGAACAGGTAGCGTGCGTATCTCAGCCATCCCCCACAATGGATGGCACAGGTGCGCCCGAGCGCGATCGGACGCTGACGTCGACGCGGCCCACTGGTCCGCTCCGTCCGCTCCGCCGCCGGTGGCAACCGCACCCGAGTGACGGCGTAGGAGAGAAGCGATACCTGTGAGCGCAGCGACCACGCGAAGCCGCACCCCCGACCGCCTGTGCGCCGAGGCCGTCGACCTCGCCCGCGCGGCGGCAGAGGAGGCCGCCGCACCCGGCGTGGTCGGGGAGCACGTAGGCGTCCTCGCCGAGGGTGACCGGGTGGTGACGCACTTCTTCCGGTGCATGGAGCTCGGCTACCGGGGCTGGCGCTGGGCGGTGACCGTCGCGCGCGCCTCGCGGGCGAAGGCCGTGACGCTGGACGAGGTCGTGCTGCTGCCCGGTCCGGACGCGGTGCTGGCCCCCGAATGGGTCCCGTGGAGCGAACGCCTGCGGCCCGGCGACATGGGCCCCGGCGACCTCCTTCCCACGGAGGCCGACGACCTCCGTCTGGAGCCGGGCTACACCGGCGAGGAGGGCCCGCCGCCGAACTCCCCCGTCTCCGAGGAGATGGCTGAGCTGGTCGAGGCGGAGGACGCCGAGGTCACGGCCGCGCCGCCCGCGAAACTGCCGGCCGTCCCGGCCCGCGGGTCCATCCCCGCGGTGGCGGAGGAGCTGGGGATGCGCCGGGCGCGCGTCCTGTCGCGCTACGGCCTGCACACCGCCGCGGACCGGTGGGACGAGGCGTTCGGGGCGAAGACCCCGATGGCGCAGGCGGCGCCGGCGTCCTGCGTCAGCTGTGGCTTCCTGACGCCGATCGGCGGTTCCCTCGGGCAGGCCTTCGGGGTCTGCGCGAACGAGTTCTCGCCGGCGGACGGGCGTGTGGTGTCGCTGGCGTACGGCTGCGGGGGGCATTCGGAGGCGGCGGTCATGCCCACGCCGCCGCGGCCCGCGGAGCCGGTGATCGACGAGAACCGGGTGGACCCCTTCCCGCTGCGCCCGGCGCCGGACTCCGGGTCGGTGCCGGCGATGCCGGACGAGGAGTCCGCGGAGCTGGGGCACTCGTAAGGGGGTTCCTCGCCCCCGCCGCCCCTTCCCGACCCGAACCCTGGGGGCTGCCGCCCCCGGTCCCCCGCTGTCATCTCACCGAGTCGGGGCGTACGTGGGCGTAGGCCCGGGGTTTGGGGCGGAGTCCCGGGCGGTGTGGTGTGACCGGCCGAGTCCGGTGGTGGGTG
>NZ_JARGEF010000276.1:0-9904 GCF_033794725.1 Streptomyces sp. ID05-39B
TTTAAGAGAAAGGGCGAGGCCCGGCCCCGAAGGGCCGGGCGGGCTGGGTCAGAAGTGCGGGTCGCGGGTAGGGCATCGCGGGTCGTGCTCCGGGATGTGGCAGCCGGAGGCGTCCGCCGGAGCTGCGCAGTGGGGGCACTCGGGCGCGGGCTTCCATTCGCCGTGCTCCCAGTCGGCCAGGTCGAGCCCGGTGACCGTGTCCTGCCCCGTGGGGCGGTAGAGGAATCCGGCGGCGCGCAGCTCCTTGCTCAGGGGCCTCGGCGCAACAGCAAGGCACTGGAACAGCCAGCGTCCGCGCTTGTAGGTGGTGCCGGGCTGGAAGAAGTCGGCGGTGTCCATGGGTTGCTGCTTGCTCGTGTTGGTGTGGGTCATCTGGGGCTCCCTGCTTGTGCGGGTGTCCGGGGGGAGGGTTGCGTGGATTCGGGCGGGGTGTTGGGGTGCCCGGGGCGTTCCCTCCGTTCACACTCTAACCCATATTCCATTGCTTAGCCATGGAAGTGGCGGGATCCCTGACACACGAAAAGGGCGGGCACCCGCAGGCACCCGCCCTCCACCAGCCTGACGCCGGCTAACACCTCACCGATGGTCCCCGAGGATCTTCGCCACGATGGGTGCCGCCTCCGCATTGAGGGCCACAACGACCGCGGCGACAGCCTCCTGGGCCTCCCGCACCAGGGTGGCGCCCTCGTAGGCGCTGGGGACGATCAGGCCGGGCCAGTCGTGGCCGGGGACTCGGACGGTGGCGGTGGCCAGGACCGACGGGCTCTTGCCGGGCTCGGGTTCGCGGAGCCCGGAGTAGCCGCCGTTGTCCTCCCAGGAGCGGTCCTCCTGCCAGTCCTGCCATGCGTACGGGAAGTGCCGGCTGCTGTCGCTGATGTGGCCGTGGCGCAGCGGGACCACGATCTGGGCGTAGAGGGCTCCGTCGTAGTCGTCCCGGTGCAGGGTGACCCGGTGGAGGTCGGGGCGGGTGCGTACGTACCCGGGGGCCATGATGGGGCCGGTGGCGACGGCCCAGGCGTGGACGGCGAACTCGCCCGGGTCTTGGACGGGGCGGGGCGTATCGGTCCAGGCGTCACGGAACAGGCTGGCGTTCTGCCGAATATAGGCGCCGTACCGGGACCGGCCGTCGGAGGCGTTCTCCCGGTCGTACAGGGCGTCGACGGAGACCAGGGTGTGAACGTTCCATGCAGGCACTGAGGGGTCCTTCCAGCGGTTGTCGGCAGGCGTCCAGCATGGCAGCGCGCACTGACAATCCGCCGGTATTCGGACGCGAAGAAGCCCCCGGCGTGGACTGCCGAGGGCTTCACCAGCTCTTCCCCTACCGCAGAGGACGGTCTTGGGGGCGCTTTCCGGAAGTGCCCGGCAAGCCGGGACACCCCACCATGACACCGGACCCCCGCGGGTGGTGCCCCGGTCAGGCCAACGACGCAGCCCGAGCTGCTGTGCCAGGTCCCCGAAGATGCCGGCCGTCACCGGTGACCACGACCACGGGCGGGCAGGACGGGCACGAGAACAGGCCCTGGGATCCCAGCCACCGCCATCCCGCAGCCCAGAGTTCGGTATGGTCCCGGTTGTCCGGGATCGGGTCGGTGGTTTGGCACTGGGTGCACGTGACGTGCGTGGTCTTCGGCATGGGGGTCCTTCCGGCAACGGTCCCCGCCAGGCTATCCGGCGGGTCGCCGACACCAGACACAGCTCGCCAAGCATCATGCGTCCATGGGATACGAAGCGCAGGAACCGACGGACGACGCGGACTGGGACGACGATTACTCCGACGGCCCTTCGGTCCAGCCGCTGTTCGGGCCTCCGGTTGATCTATCCGATGTGGTGGTGGAGGAGATGTCTGCGCTTGCTGACGCGGTCACGTCCTGACGAGCGGCTCCAACCTGGACCAGGGTGGGCGGGAACTCGCAGCGATTTTCGTTGTACTTCCACAACGCCCCCGGCATGCCGCAGTCGGCAACCACCGGGTGCCGGTCGTCGTACATCCACCGGCGTTTGATCAGTTCCATGTGCTGATCACAGGTGAAGCTGTTGTCCAGGTCGCCGTCCCACATGACGTGCCAGGTGGCCGGCCTGTTGCAGTAGTCCTCTTCGCGGCCGGTGGGGGTGTAGGCGCAGAGCTGCTGGCCAGCCGTTCGCGGTCCGTGCTTGGGAACCCAGGGGCTGAGGTCGGTCACGGCGTCGGCTCCTTTGGCGGGCGGGGCGTACGTCCATCGTCCCGGCCCCCAGACGAACCGTTCCCCCTGTACCCCCGGAACGCCAGGTCGCCTACTGATCGGCGCGCGGATCGTCCGCCAGCTCCAAACCGTCGATCAGCGCGTCCATGAACGCCCGATTCCCCCGGGGCGGGAACTCTTCATCCGCCAGGCCCTGGCATACCGGCGGTGTCCGCGGATCGTCCTGCCAGGCGCCGGGGCTGAAGTTCCAGTCCTCCCACCCGGGTGCGGCTTCGGATACGGCGACAGTGCACAGGCGGCTGGTCTCGGCCTGGCTGAGCGAGGGCGTTGCTGTGGGTGTGGCTGTGACGGTCACGGTGGCTTTCGCTGACGGCTTGTCGTCGGCCTCGTTGCTGCTCCCGCAGCCGGATGCCGTCAGGGTGAGGGTGGTGAGGAGCAGGGCGGTGACGGTGCGGCGCATACGGTTCCCCCGGGGTGGTGCGGCTCGTGAAGCGCATGATGCGCCACCAGGCGGGGGCGAGGCAGAGGTTTCGCCGAACCGTGATCCGCGAACGGCCGCGGCCCGTGGCTGCGGCCGTATTTGGTGACGTCCTGATCGGCCTGTCCGTGCGACGAGACCCGGGATTGGGCGTGCCGGCGTGCCGAGCACTGGAAGATCCCGCCCACCTGACGCGACACTCCCAAGCCGGAGCCTGGGAGCGCTGTCGCGGATCAGATCCTCAGTCGACGTATGAAGGGGCGCTGTCCGCCCACTCATGGCTGTCGCGGACAGCCGCGGCCACGTGATCTCGGAGGTTCAATGCGTCGAACGCTGCCCGTTCCCATCGGCTATGCGGGCCGTGTCCGCGGCTGCCTTCAGCGTAATTGGTAGCGCGATCCAAGGCGCTGGTGAAGGTGTCGAGGCCGTAGAAGAGCGCTTCTCCCAGCTGGTCAAGAGCCGTATGAGGAAGCATCGACTTGTTCAGAGACCTCGATAGAGCGGACATGCCCGCTGAGCACGCGATCCCCGCGTCGCGGGGCGACAGATCGGCATCGTCGATGCCCCCTGGCCGCAGGAGCCGTTCGATCAGTTCTGCACGCTGGCTGAGCGTTAGATCCTTGAGGAGCTGCTTAGCGAGAGCTTCTACGTTGCTCATGAGGCGTCCTGTGGGTTGATGACGTGCTTGTACGCGAACTGAGTGGCACGTTGGAGTTGCAGAACGTGGGCCAGGTTGTCGGTCAGCTGGTCATCATGGAGTCCTTCTTGCTCAAGCAGGTCAGCTGCCCGGGCGGCAAAGCTGCCGCGCGGGGGACCCGGAACCGAGCCGTTGTTGGCGTAGGCGATGACGGCCATGCCGAGGTTCCTGTTGGCGACGGCAATGAGCCACCGCCCCAGCTTCGCAGCCTCTTGTAGATCTTCCGGAGATTTGCACTGGCCGGCCGCCTCCTCCACGGCACCTACCAGGTCCTTCATCAGTTGATTTACCTTCTCGCTCTTCGCCATTGGGTCTCTCCTATTTCAGAACGGGGCGCAGCGCGCGGTCGGTCAGGTCTGCGCCATGTCCACGAACCGTGAGTAGTGTCCCTGGAACGCTGCGGTGATGGTGGCGGTTGGCCCGTTGCGGTGCTTGGCCACGATCAGGTCCGCCTCGCCGGCCCGCGCAGACTCCTTCTCGTAGGCGTCCTCGCGATGCAGCAGGATGACCATGTCGGCGTCCTGCTCGATGGCGCCGGACTCGCGGAGGTCGGAGATCACGGGCTTCTTGTCGGTGCGCTGCTCGGGACCGCGGTTCAGCTGGGACAGGGCCACGACGGGGACGTCGAGTTCTTTGGCCAGCAGCTTCAACCCGCGGGAGATCTTCGAGACTTCCTGCTGCCGGTTCTCGGTGCGGGTGTCCGATTCCATGAGCTGGATGTAGTCCACCACGATCATCGCCAGGCCGCCCTTGGCCTTCCGCTTCCGGGCGCGGGCGCGGATGTGGTTGAGGGTGATGTTGGGGGAGTCGTCGATGTAGAGCGGGGCTGCCTGGACGTCCGGCATGCGGCGGGCGAGGCGGGTCCAGTCGTCCTCGGTCATCGTGCCCATGCGCATGTGGTGCAGTGCGACCCGTGCTTCGGCGGAGTTGATCCGCATGGCCACTTCGTTGCGGCCCATCTCCAGGGAGAAGATCTGGCTGGGCCGGTTGTGCTTGATGGAGCAGCAGCGGGCGAAGTCCACGGCCAGGGTCGTCTTACCCATGGCGGGGCGTGCGGCGATGATGATGAGCTGGCCCCCTTGGAGGCCGTTGGTGAGGGCGTCCAGGTCGCGCAGGCCCGTGGGGACGCCGGTGATCTCGTCCTTGCGGTTCTGGTTGCGGTCCAGCTCGTCCAGCATGCTCTCCATGACGTCGCCGAGGGGAACGTCTTCCTCGTCGGGCTTGGAGACCTCGGTGGCCGTGTATACGGCGGTCTGTGCCTCGTTGCAGATGTCGGCGAGTTCGCCTTCCTGGGCACTGGCCAGGGCGGCGATGTGGCGGCCGGCCTGCTCGAGGCCGCGCAGGACTGCCTTCTCGTGGACGATCTCGGCGTAGTACTCGGCGTTCGCTGATGTCGGGACTGTCTGGACCAGCGCGTGCAGGTAGCCGGGCCCGCCGACCTTGCCGATCTCGCCGCGCTTGGTGAGGGCGTCGGCCACGGTGATCGGGTCGACGGGGTCGCCGTTGCTGTAGACGTCCAGGATCGCCCGGAAGATCGTCTCGTGTTTCGGGGCGGCGAACTGTTCGGCTTTCAGGACGACGACGACCTCGCCGATGGCGTCCTGGGACAGCAGCATGCCGCCCAGGACGGACTGCTCGGCTTCCTGGTCGTGCAGGGGCCGCCGCTCGAGGACTTCGGAGGGGCCGCTGCGGGTCTGCGCGGGTACGCTCATGGGGAATCTCCGTTCAGGGGTTCATGCGGCGGCAGGGGCCTTGCTACGGGCTCCCCTGCCGCTCGCGTCGTTGTAGGGGTCAGCTGCGGACGGGCTGCGGCGGAACGTATCCGGGATGGCACTGGCACTTGGCCATACCGGTATCGGTCTCCACCATCCGTTCAGCCGCGGACATCGGCTCCCGGCCGCTGTTGCACTCGCCGCACCACGGCCGACGCTGCACCGTGGGCCTGGCCGACGCCTCCGGGTTCATCTGCGCGTGCTGGGCCAGGTCCGTCCAGCCCTTGTGCGCCATGTCGGCCGCCAGCCCGCACAGGTTCCTGGCGGTCCGGCCCTTGGCCAGCAGGAAGGCGGCGTCCTCCCGGACGCTGGCGATCTGCCTGGGGTAAGGGGGCTTGCCCCTGTTGCTCATCCAGGCGACGACGAAGGCGTCGACGACCTGGTTCACGTCGTCCACCGACTCACCAACGGCCTGCGCCGTCGCTGTGTCGTCTTCCTGCGCAGCTGCTTCTCTCTCCCCGTCCTGGCCGTCAGCACCTGCGGCAGAGGCGTTACCAGAGAGAGAAGAGTGAAGAGAGGACTGATAAGAGGAAGCCTGGTTTTCCGAATCCGGTTCACCCGAATCCGGTTTTCCAGGGCTCGGGCTAGCCTGCGATGATGCCGGATCGCTCCTGGTCGGGCCCGAAAACGGGTTTCCAGGGCTCGGGCGCTCGGAAGGGGTAGCCGGCTTGGGTCCGGCAGGCTTCTTCGTACGCCCGTTCTTCGCGGTCGCGCGCTTGCGATCTGCCGGATTGGAGCGCTCCGACTGCGGCACCGGACGGCTGCGGATGAACGCCGCCCACTCGTGCTGGCCCTTCTCGTTGGTGAACAGCCGACGGACCAGGAACCCTTCTTCCTCCAGCTCGTACGACGCGGTGTAGAGAGCGTCCCGGCCTTCCATCCGCTTGTTCCCGCGGCGTCTGGAACGCGTGATGATGTCCGGGATCGTGTCGACCTCCACGCCAGCCGGCTTGCTCAGCCAGCGGACCAGCAGCCCGAGGGCGCGGCAGCTCAGATCGACCCACAGCGTGTCGTTCTCCACGACGGTGTAGCCGCTGTCCATGGGGTCCTCTTCACGGAAAACCCTCACGATGCACCGCCCGCACGCAGCACAGCGGGCACGTGGAAGCGTCGCATGTGAGTGATCCATGTAGGGGTAGCACTTGGCACGTTGCGAAGTGCCGCTAGCATGGGCATGAAGCCTCGCTTTTGATGGGTGAAGCTTTTCGATCCAGCGGATCCAATCCGCTGGTGCTGCTTGGACGGCCTGGCGCTTGAGTGAGCTGCGAACTCTCTCTGCTGGGCCGTCTTGCGTTTCCGGGCCGTGGCTGCGATCACGGCGGTCGGAGACGCGACCAATGCGTCTAACGGTCGGAGTCGTCCAGTCGGGCCGGACCGCGGCCCTTGGGCGGGAATCGCTCCAGGTACTTCAGGAGACGGGCGGTGCGCATCATGCGCGTCCTGCCCGCCACCAGATACGACTCCTGGCCCGGCCCGTCACCGAACGGCCACCGGTCCTTCGCGGTCGGTTCCTTGCGGCTCCGAGATTCGGCCATATGACGCAGGCCGCGCGGGGTCATGGATCCGACAATTCCGCGTCTGACCAGCAGGGAAGCGGCGTCGGTGAACGAGATGTAGGCGGGGTCCTTGCGCTCGGTCACGGGCGCACCCCAAGGGGAGTACTTCCCTCCAAGGGAAGCAGCGATAGAGTCATGGCGGATCTCCTAGTGGGGATTCCCTACTGCCGACGTCTTCGCAGGGCAACGGCATGTAGGGCGGCCGGCCGTGCCGCAGGGTGCGGTCGGCCGTAATAGGTTCTACTCCTGCGGTCGAAGCGACGTGGTCCAACGCAGAATCGTGGACCCCTGGGCAACCTTCACAGCCACCTCAACGATCCGACCGTCTTCCAGCGTCACCGTACGGACCACTTGGGTCACGACAACCTCGGACGCGGTCAGCCCAAGGACTTCCTTCTCCGCGGCCGTGGCGTGACGGCTTGTCACCTCCTCCAACACCTGGTCCTGGGCAACCCCCAGCCGTGACGCTGCAAGCTCCCGTGACGCGCCGGTAGACACCGGCTCCGTCAGCTCGGGAGTCACCGCGATCACGTAGGCCGGGTAGTAGCTGCTGCTCAGGTGGATGGGGAGACCGTTCCGGCTGACCACTCGCCGGCGTACCTGCACGGGCGTACCGGGGGCCACGTCAAGCCGTGACGCCACCAACTCGTCGGCACCGGTCGTTCCGACCTCTAGAATTCGCGACTCCTCACCACCATCAAGAGCGCTACCGGTAGCCGCGTGCAAGGCCACGCGAGTGCCGATGTTGTTGCTGACGGGGCTGGATACGACTGTCCCCACGCCGGTCTTGGCGTGCGTCAGTCCTTCCATCTTGAGGACCCGGTAGGCGCGGTTCACAGTCGTGTGTGCCACGCCGAACTGCTCGCTTGCCACCTTGAAGCTCGGCAGGGTGTCGCCGGGCCTCAGTGTTCCGTCGCGGATCTGCCGCCGGAAGTGCTCAGCGATCTCCGCGTACCCGGGGGTGTCGCGCATGGTCGACCTCCTCTCTCTGTCGCTAGCTGCCGCGCTGCAAGGGCGCGGCGGTACACCCCTGAGATTAGCCGAAAGAAACTCCGAGCGCGAGCACTAGCGCTCGGAGCGCGAGGACGCTACATTGGTGTTCGTCGGGAAGGACGGAGCCCCGGAAACGCAAAACGGCCCGGGTGGTTGGACACCCAGGCCGTTCCGGAACCCCAAAGGGCCCGACAGATCGCTACCCGCCTCAACAGGAGCGAACTGCTATGGAAAACCGTATCGGACCGAACAGCACAAGGTCCCCCGACTCCCAGTCCGACGTGGCGCTTGGCCAGGTCGTTGGTTTCCGCATCATGCGGGAGACCGAAATCGCCCCCAGCTGGTGGGCCCAGCCCACCGAGATCGGCGAGACCGGCAGCCCCATCGTGGCCGACCGGTACTGCGCGGAGCAGAACCGGCTGACGATGGACCCGAACCGGGCCAAGCGTCAGCGCTACTTCGCTGACCCCATCCTGGCTTCGGACGAGGCCACGCCGATCGACATGGCCGCCCCCGACGGCGAGGCCATCAGCGTCACCGACCCCTCCGACGTGGCGCTTGGCCAGGTTGGCCGGCGGTTGCCGGAGGACTGGTACACCACCGCGGCCCGTGCCGCGCACAACATCCACTGCGTCGACTGCCGTGAGCGCACCGCTGCCAGCGACGCCGCCGCCGCCGAGAATGCCGCCTCGATGGGGCGCCGAGACCGCCGCCAGCTCGGCCTGAACATCGTGAGCACCAAGGCGGTGAACGTCTGATGGCCGCCACGTCCACCCCGAACCGCACCGTTCTGGAGCGTTTCCCCGCCGGAGGCCCCCGCGGTTCCTGGCCCGCCGAGGAGTTCGCCGCCGACCGCCGTAGCGCCGGCCAGCCCGCCGAGGTCGTCATGGACCTCCGCACCGACACGTTCCTCGTCATCGTGCGGGGAGGTGCCCGATGAGCGCCCGCGACGCAGGCCACTCCCACCTCGCCACCCCGCACCTGGTCCCCGACTGCCCCCTCTGCGAGGCGGTCAAGGCGGCTCGCGATCTGGCTTTGGCGCACCTGGCCGAGGCAGTCCACCTTCTCGCCGCGATCAACCCGACCGATGACCTGCCGCAGGTCCGCATGAACCTCGCCCCGATCGGCCTCACCGGGAACGACGTCGCGAACTGCTACAGCATCGACCTGACGCCGAAGCAGGCGGAAGGTCTCGCGGACGCGGTCGACTCGATGCACGCCCACCTCGGCAGCCAGCCGGCCGCCCCCATCAACCCGGACACGATCCCGTCGGGGGAGTGGGGTGCGGACGCGGTCGCCCAGAACGACACCGACGTGTGGGACGAGGTCAACGACCTGTTCGCCGACCTGGACCTGGTGGCCATCACCCGGGACGTCCTCAACGACCGGGCCGTGAGCAAGCTCGCCGTCACCCTCGCCCTCGACTCCCTCCTCGGAGAGATCAGCGACGCGTACGCGGATGAGGACGACGCCTGATGGCCGGCCTCGACGACAGCCTGGCCGATCTGGACGGCTTCGGCTGGATCCCGGGCGTGCAGCAGATCTTGGACGGTATCCACACCGCACAGCAGGCCGCCACCGAGGGCCGGTTGCCGCTGGAGGCCACGCAGACGCTCCTGGCGCTCCTCGGCAACGACGGCGGACCCGACCTCATGGAAGCCCTCGCCCACCTCGCCGTCCACATCACCAACCCCGACACCAACCCCGCACTCAACGCCATCGACGACGACACCGCCAAAACGGTGCAGCACCTGGGCGAACTCCACGCCCACACCATCGCCGACACCCCCCGCCACCACACCACCGAAGCCGCCGGCCTCATCGACCACGCCGCCACCACCGGGAGGAACCCCGCATGAACCGCAAGCAGATCAAGGCCACCGCGATCAGCACGGTCGGCGACCTCATCGTCATCGTCGCCACGCTCCTCGCCGGGTTCGCCATCTACGGACTCCTCCGCAGCATCAACGACGACCTGGCCACCGTGGCCGGGGTGCTGGTCGGCTTCGTCGTCCTGAAGAACTTGGGCCCGATCGTGACCGACGGGTTCCGGCCCGCGGTCGACCGGCTGAACGAGGCGGCCAAGGAGCCGGAGAGCACGGACACCAAGGCCAACGCCTAACCCCTGATCCGGGTCCGGCCGGTACCCCCCCGGCCGGACCCGGATCAGGGGTTAGGCGTTGGCCTTGGTGTCCGTGCTCTCCGGCTCCTTGGCCGCCTCGTTCAGC